>CALVXT010000065.1 GCA_944371545.1 uncultured Bacilli bacterium
TATAAAGACCCGTTTACGGGTAAGTAAAAGAGACAAAGGCAATTGGCAAACCAAAAAAGCCTCCAAATGGAGGCCGCTAGTAATTGGCCTTATAGGCCTTGACCAAAAGCCACCCGTTTTACGGGTGGATATTTACTGATGAAAAAAATATAAAAATTTTTGTTTATTATATATATTTATAGTTATATATTTCCTTTAACATTGAAATCTTTTAAAAATTCTTTTATAATGTTAATAGAATAGTGAGGATAAATATGAAACAAAAAAGAATGTTTGTAGTTGTTATATCTGCTTTAGTAATAATGATTTCTTTAACATATCAAGGAACGTATTCTTATTTTTCAGCAAGTGTAGAAGGAACAGGAAATACTGAAAATAATCAGTCTCAAGGTCAAACGAATACATTACAAAATTTGATTATTAGTGAAAGTGCGAATGTGGTAAGTAGTAATATGATACCTGGAGATAATGTTACCTATACATTTACTGTGGAAAATTCAAATAACATAGATGTATGTTATAATTTATTATGGAGTAATACAACAAATACTTTTATAAATCAACAAGATTTACTTGTAAAACTTGAAAAAAGTGATGGAACAGTGTTATTAGAAAGTTCTCAATTTCCAGCAACAAATAGCGGGACAACTATGTTAGTAGAAGGAACAAGTATAGAAGCTGATACAACAGATACTTTTACATTAACAGTTACTTATCAAAATACTGAAGAAGATCAAACAGCAGATATGGGAAAGAGCTTTAGTGGAACTATTGTTGGAGAATTAGGAGAATGTAGTCCTTAAAATGGAAAATATATATGGATATAATTGAGCAAAGAATTATTGATTTAAGTTTACTATTGTTATTTTTAAATTCTTGGGAAGAAGAAGGATTTGATTATGATGAGAATGAAGAGCTTGTTAAAAAGAAATTTCGAAGAACTTGGAAAGATTGTTCTTATGATGTTTTAAAAATTTTAGATGAACGAGGATATATTTTTAATAGTTATAAAAGTAAATCGATTGTAATAACTGATGCTGGAGTACAAAAAGCTTTGGAAATTTATCAAACTCTTTATCATGAACCTTATGAAATAGTGCAGTAATGTACTTTTTTGTTTGCTTGTTTCTTGTTTTAAATTTTAGTATAATAGATTTAATGTTTTTTAAAAAAATGTCGCAGTAATGTCACAGTAAATTTGAAAGGAAGTGAAGTATGGATCCACAGAAAATAGGGCAGTTTATTTGTTCTTTGCGTAAGAAAAATGGAATGACACAGAGTGAACTTGCTCAAAAGTTAATGGTAACTAGTCAGGCTGTTTCTAAATGGGAAAATGGAAGAGGAATACCGGATATTGAAATGTTGAAACAAATTAGTGAACTTTTTCATGTGGATTTAGAAACTCTTTTGAATGGTGAAGAGAAAAAGAAAAAAAAGGTGGATAAAAAAATTTTTCTTTTTCTTGGTTTAGGAATTTTGGTTTGTATTGTTCTTGTTTTTTATTTTTTCTTTCAAAATAATCAAGGTTTTTCTTTTTCTGATGTGGTTTCTTCAAATGAATCTTTTTCTATTAAAGGTGTCGCGGCTTATTCTGATGAACAAAGTTCTATTTTTATATCTGATATTGTTTATTTAGATGAAGAAAATACTCATGAAGAATATGTTTCGATTGAATGTTTGTTATATGAAGCTGATGGAAATGTTGAAAGAAAAATTGGGGAAAGTGGAATTATTCAAAGTGATAAAGTACAAAGTTTAAATGAATTTTTAAAACAAATTGAATTTCATATTGATTCCTTTGAAATTAGTTGTAAGAATTTGAGTGAAAGTAATCTTTATTTGGCTATTCATGCTTTAACTAAAGAAAATAAAACGGAAACTTATATTGTTCCTTTAGAACTTACAAGTTGTATGGTTCATTAAGTAAACGAAACGTTTAGTTTGATTAAACTAAGCGTTTCTTTTTTTTTGAAAAAAATTTTTGTAGAATTTTTGTTGGAGGGAAGTAGAATGGAAAAAAAGAAAAAAATAATAGGGATTGGTTTGTTATGTTTTGTTATTCTTTTATTAGTTTGTTATGTTGGACTAGATTTGTTTTCTCAAAATCATGCGGAAGTAGAACAAGTTGTTAGTTTGATGGATAGTCAAATTGAAAAAGAAAAAGAATTTCAAATTGAAGGATATACATTTGATAATCCTAATGTGATTGTGAATCCTTATGGAAATTCTCCTTTAACTGCCTTAGTAATTTTTCAAACTGATGAAGAAGTAGAAGTTACTGTTACTATTCCTGGTAAAGATAAGAATAGCACTTTTACACATACGTTTGAAGCTACAAAAGAGCATTATTTACCTATTTATGGACTTTATGCGGGAAAGAAAAATGAAATTACTTTAAAAGTTGGAGACCAAACAAAAAAGGTGGTTATTGAAACTGAAGCTTTACCAGAAGATATGATTTTACCTACAAGTGTTAAAGCTGATAAAAGTAAATTAGGGAATGAACTTTATTTTTTCACACCTTCAAGTTCTGGTTATACTGTTGCGTATGATGTGAATGGAGATGTTCGTTGGTATTTAACTAATTATGCGTTGTGGAGAATCGACCGGTTAGAAAATGGAAATTTGCTTGTTAGTACTGAAAGACTTGTTAATTCTCCATATTATATGACTGGAATGTATGAGATGACTTTACTTGGAAAAATTGTTAAAGAATATAGTTTGGAAGGTGGGTATCATCATGATTATTATGAGATGCCTAATGGAAACTTTTTAGTAGCTAGTGATAATTTTTCTTCTGGAACTGTAGAAGATTATATTGTTGAAGTTGATCGTGAGAATGGTGATATTGTAAAAACTTTTGATTTAACAAAAATTTTGAATAAGGAAGATGGCAAAAGTGAGAACTGGAGCCAATATGATTGGTTTCATAATAATTCCGTTTGGTATGATGAAAATACAAATTCCATTACTTTATCTGGAAGACACATGGACGCTGTAATTAATATTTCTTATGAAACTGGTGAACTTAATTGGATTATTGGAGACTCGACAAATTGGAGTGAAGAATATCAAAAATATTTCTTTACACCAGTGGGTGAAGATTTTGAATGGCAATGGAGTCAACATGCAGCGATGATTACACCTGAAGGTTATGTGTTTATTTTAGATAACGGAAATAATAAGAGTAAGATTTCTAGTGAATATGTACCGGCAAGTGAAAGCTATACTCGTGGAGTTATGTATAAAATTGATACGGAAAAGATGACTATTGAACAAGTTTGGGAATACGGAAAAGAAAGAGGAAGTTCTTTTTATAGTCCATATATTTCTGATGTTGATTATTTAGATAAAAACCATTATATTGTTCATTCTGGTGGAATTGTTTCAGTAGATGGAAAACCTTCTAATCAACCGGCCGGTTTAACAAGTGGAGATGTAAAACTTACTTCTGATACCGTTGAACTTTTAAATGATCAAGTGATTTTTGAAATTGTTTTGCCTACAAATAATTATCGTGCAGAAAAAATGGATTTATATGAAAATGAAGTTTTTTCTTTAAGTGAACCTTCAAAAGTAGGTAGTCTAGGAAAAACAGAAGTGGATAATGAATCTATCTTCTTTAGTATCGGTGCTCATGATTTTGAAGAAATAGAAGAATCTCATGAAATTCAAATGACTCAAGAAGCTGATCGGTTAGTTTTTTCTGGACGTTTCTTACGCGGAACCGATGTAGAAGTTATTTTTTATCAAAATGGTTTAGCAAAAAGATATGATGTACCTATTAGTAAAAAGCCTTATACAGCTTTATGTGTGGATGTGTTTACTGAAGAAGAAACTGAAAATGGTATTGTGGTAACAAAATATATAAATCAGGAAGGTTTAAATGGAAAATACTCGATTTATTTAAAAATTGATGGTATACTATATGATACAGAGCAATATGTGAGGTTTTAATTATGGATACAAAAGTATTAAAAGCGTTTGGAATTTTTTGTTTAGTTTTTATTGTTTTTGTTGTAGGATTGATTGTGTACGATAACGTGACTAAAGTAGAAGTTTTAAAAAATGATCACATTAGTGATGTTACTTATGCAGATGATAAAAAAAATATATATATTTTCTGGGGTAACGGTTGTGCACATTGTGAAGATTTACGTGTTTTTTTAGAGGACAATTTAAACTTATGGAAAAATGATTATCAAATATTTTCTTTTGAAACTTGGAAAGATGAAGAAAATGCTAATCTTATGGATAATGTAATGTCTTTCTTAGATAGGGAAAATGAAGGAACTCCTACTGTCTTAATTGGTGAAGAAGTTATGGTTGGGTTTGGAAGTAGTAACGAAGAAGAGTTGAAGAGCATTTTAGAAAGTCAAAAGAATAGTGATTATGACGTGATCCGAGAATATCAAAATTCTTAATAAAAAAAACTGATATAGAAATTTATATATTATTCTATATCAGTTTTTAAATTTTGTGAAATCGATAAAAAAATTAAAAAAGGAGAGTATTTTGATAAATTCACAAAAATAAAAAGAAATTTAAATTGATAGAAAAATATATTGGCTAATTATTCCTCTATAGTTTGAGTTTGATTGTTATTCATATCATTTTCGTGATTAGTTAATCAAAAAGTTTGTAGTGTTAGGTTGATAACTGTTTCAAGCATAATAAATGTATTTTTATTTTGAGTATTATATTATCTAACTTGATTTATTTCTTGAAGCCAATTTCTAACTTCTTCGGGAGCAGTTTCCATGTTATTTCTGGATAAGGTAAAAGCATTTTGTTCAATAGTTGCAGTAGGAAGATAGCTTTGAATTGTTTGTACTGTTCTTGCTAAACCAGAACCACCATGTGTTGAAAATGGAATAACGGTTTTTCCAGAAAAATCATATAAATCCATAAATGAATAAATGATTTGAGGTAAATCACTCCACCAAATTGGATATCCTAGATAAATTATTTCATAATCATCAAAGTTTGTTATTCTAGATTTAATGGCTGGACGAGTGTTATTGTTTTGTTCTTCTAAAGCTTGATCAACAAGTTCTTCATGATTAGTTGTATAAGGTGTTTCAGGTTCTATACGATAAATATCTGCTCCAGTGTATTCATTAATTAGCATGGCTACATATTCAGTATTACCTAAAACTTCTCCGTCAATTATGACTGTGCTATTTTCTTCTTCAGTTGTCATTTCTTTGTTTGGATCATTTGTTTCTGGTACTGAAAAGTAAACAATTAAGGCATTTTGAACTGATTCATCATTATTGTTTCCAATTTCAATTTGTTCTTTAGGTTCACTTACATTTGCTGGTTTATTTAAAAAGTAATAGCTTCCTCCTCCGATAAGTAAAATTGCAATCAGTATACTAATTCCTATTCCTATTTTTTTAGTCATATTAAAAAACTCCTTTCGTTGACAACTAAAAATTTTTTCAGTACAATATCACTATACAACAAGGGAGTAACTCACGGTCAAGAATTTTAGAAAAAAATTATGGAGGCAAAAAATGTATTATACTATGAAACAAGTTTGTGATAAGACAGGCTTTACTTATGATACTTTAAAATTTTATTGTAATGAAGGTTTAATTCCTAATGTTAAAAGAGATAAAAATAATTATCGAGTATTTGATGATCAAGATGTAGCATGGATTGAGAGCTTATCTTGTTTAAAAAATTGTGGAATGAGTATTCTTGAAATGCGAGAATATGTAGCTTTATGTTTAAAGGGTGAATCTTCTATTCCAGAACGTCAAAAAATATTAGATATTAAATTAAAAGAATTAGATAATAAAATAAAAGAGATTCAACAAAGTATCGATTATATTCATTGGAAGCAGAATTTCTATAATGATGTATTAAGTGGCAAAACAAAATATTATAGTAATTTAATTAAAAATGATATAATTTCTAACTAAGTTTTTAAAGTTTTGTC
The DNA here is from genome assembly GCA_944371545.1 of uncultured Bacilli bacterium. Classification (GTDB taxonomy): domain Bacteria; phylum Bacillota_I; class Bacilli_A; order RF39; family UBA660; genus Ventrenecus. The sequence goes on from CALVXT010000065.1 coordinate 5,948, forward strand.
AATAAAACGCAAATAGCGGGAGTATTTTTCTATACCTCTTTTGCTACATTTCATACAAAAGTAGAGTTTACAATAATGCATGGAACAGTACAAGATTTAGGATGCTGCAACCCGTTGTGTCAAAAATATGTAAATTGACATGGGGGGGGGGGTATCATGATAAAATTATCATAGAAAACTATGGTAATTTTTTTTAAATGGTTTAAGAAAAAAGAGAAAGATGATATAATGGTGACATGATATGTCATGATTATAAAAAGGAAAATGGAACATACTAGAATAGAGAGGTGAATTAACTATGAAAAAACATATTTTAACTTTTTTAACTTTTATATGTTTAGTAGTAGTTTTAGTAATTTCACTTCCAAAAGAAAAAAATTTGGACCAAGTAAAAAATTCTGAAAATATAAAATTAGCTATTTATGTAGAGGATGTAGAACAAAACACAATTCCTTTGAAAAATAATGAGGAAAATTATGTTTTTGAAAAAGCACTATGTTATGTAAATGGCGAGATGATTGAAAATGTTCAAGTAAAATGGGATTATGAAGAATGGGCACCTATTGTATATGGATTAAATGAATATAAAACAAAATGTGAATTATTTTTTGTTAAAAATAATGTAACCGTTCCTGTAATACAAGTTCAAACTGAAGAATGGTCTAGTACACCTGTGAGTGTTTTATTGGCAGAAGAAAGTAGTAGTATAAGTGGAATATCACATTATGAATATTTTTTAACTCAAAATGAAGAAGAGATTCCTAATGTAGAGACAGAGGCTACAGGAGTGACAGATAATCGAATAGAGATTTCGTCTGATGGAGAGACTTATGTGTATTATAGGGCAGTAGCATTAAATGGAGATGTATCCGGATGGAGTGAAAGAGTAATAGCTAGAGTAGATAGTCAAAGTCCAAAGTTAATCATGTTAGATAATGGAACATATAGTCCAACAAGTAGTGAGTCAATATATTCAGTAGAGTTTGGGCCATCAGGAGGAAATGTAAAATGTATAAATAAAATAGCGTTAGATGCTTCAGTAACTACCTTTGTATCTATTGAAGGAGTAGGAACATATACTATAGAGTGTACAGCAAGAAGTACAACTGGAATAGAAGTACATGATAGTAAAACATATACTCTATCTGGAAGTGTCTTTTCTTCTACTCGATATGGGTTACCAGATGCTTCTGATAGTCATTATGGTAATGGAATTGAAATAATTCAACAAAATCATATTCAATTCGGACCTTATTTTCGGGCTACTTCAGGATGTTATAAAGT
>CALVXT010000066.1 GCA_944371545.1 uncultured Bacilli bacterium
GTTTCTTCTTTTTCACCAATTAATCTTGCTGGTATAACTTTTGTATCATTAATTACTAAAACATCTCCAGGAACTAAGTAGTCAATAATGTCTGTAAAATGTTTATGTTCAATTTCTCCAATATCTCGATCCATGACTAAAAGTCTTGATGAAGATCGATCTTTTAATGGCGTTTGAGCAATCAATTCTTCTGGTAAATCATAATTGAAATCTTCTGTACTCATTTTAACGCTTCCTCTCTAGTAATTTCTTTATATATTTCGTTATGAATATCTTCGATATTTCGAAGTTGATTTTTAAATGTGCAATTAATTATACAATAATGATATATCTCTACAAGCTCCTGATAGATTTCTAAAGATTTTTGTAAATGTTTTCTATTTTTTTCGGCTTTATCCAAATTTCCTCTTTGTTTTAATAGATCACAAGATATTTCAATCGGAACATATAGAAAAAAAATTTTGTCTGGTTTAGGTAACTTTAAAATTTCATATTCTAAATACTCTATATCTTGATAAAATTTTTTTCTTGAACTTTTGTCATTAATTTTACTACCTTGATGTGCCATACTAGATGATGTATAACGATTTAAAATAATATAATCGTTATTTTCTATTGCGTAATTTAACGATCCTAGATGAAATCGTCTATCCGCAGCATAATACAAACTTGTAACATATGGATCTAACGAGCTAATATCTTTAAAATAAGATTTTCCAATACTTGGTATTCCTAATAAAGGTCCTCCAATAATTTTTCCAGTTTCTACTTCATAATTAGGAAAGGAAAAATATGCAACTTTTTTTCCATTGCATTTTAATCTTTCAATCAATTTTTGGGATTGTGTTTCTTTTCCAGAACAATCAGATCCTTCAATCACAATAATTTTTGCTTTTTTCATTTATTACCTCTCTTTTAAAACAACTTGTTAAGTCTAGAACTTCTTTTTTTAATTCTTGTAATTCTTTTTCATCTTGACTATTTTTTAAAGCTTTTACAATAATTTCTCCCACTTTTTTGAATTCTTTTTCTTTAAATCCTCTAGTAGTCATCGCTGGAGTTCCTATTCTTATTCCACTTGTAATCATTGGACTTTCTGTTTCATTTGGAATTGTATTTTTATTCACGGTTATATATATTTTATCTAAAAGTTCTTCGGCTTCTTTTCCTGTTAACCCACAAGAGCTTTTCACGTCAACAAGGATTAAATGATTATCAGAGCCGTTTGAAATCATTTTAAAATTTGCTTCTTTTAATACCTCAATTAAGGCTTGCATATTTTTTAAAACTTGCTTTTGATAATCAATAAATTCTGGTTGAAGAGCCTCATAAAAGCACTGCGTTTTGGCAGCGATTACATGTTCTAAAGGTCCTCCTTGAATTCCTGGAAAAACGGTTTTATTTATTTTTTTGGCAATTTCTTCATTATTCGTTAAGATAATTCCACCTCTTGGCCCTCGTAGAGTTTTATGCGTAGTTGATGTTACTACATCTGCATACAAACAAGGATTTGGATGAAGTCCTGCGGCAACTAATCCTGCAATATGTGCCATATCTACAAACAAATATGCACTTACTTCATCAGCAATTTCTCGAAACTTTTTAAAATCAATAATTCTAGAATAAGCACTAGCTCCAGCAATAATCATTTTTGGTTTTTCTTTTAAAGCAAGTGCACGAATTTCATCATAATTAAGCATTTCTGTAACTGGATCAACATCATAGGAAACTATTTCATAGTCTTGACCACTAAAACTCATTTTGTGACCATGAGTTAGATGTCCTCCGTGAGACAAATCCAAACCCAATACTTTATCACCTTTTTTTAGTAATGCGCGATACACAGCCATATTCGCACTAGAACCGGAATGAGGTTGTACATTTGCATATTTAACATTAAATAATTGACATACATAAGAGATAGCTAAATTCTCCATTTCATCAATATATTCACATCCACCATAATATCTTTTTCCTGGATATCCTTCAGCATATTTATTTGTAAAAACACTTCCTTGTAAGAGACGGACAAAATCTGAAGCATAATTTTCTGATGCGATAAGTTCAATATTTTCTTGTTGTCTTTTTTCTTCTTTCTCTAATATTTCTATTATTTTTGGATCCATTATTTTTCCTTCTTTCTTTTTAAAGCCAACTCATATACATTTTCTAGCAAAGTAACAATTGTCATCGGACCTACTCCTCCAGGTACAGGTGTTATATATGATGCTTTTTCTTTAATCTTCTCAAAATCCATATCTCCGATGACATGTCCATTTTCCCGGTTGATTCCTACATCGATACATACTGTACCTTCTTTAACCATATCTTCTGTTATAAAACGGGGATGACCAACTGCTGAAATTAAAATATCTGCTTGCAAAGTAAGCTCTTTTAAATTTTTGGTTTTTGAATGAGCAATTGTTACTGTCGCATCACGATTTAAAAACATAATAGCGAGAGGTCGTCCAACAATCTGACTGCGTCCAATTATTAACACTTTCTTTGAAGCGATAGGAATTTTATATTCTTTCAATAAATTCAAAATTCCTAAAGGAGTTGCCGCTAAAACTTGTTCTTGATTAGCCAATAAGTGTCCTAAATTATCAATACCAAAGCCATCAACATCTTTGCTTCCTAAAATATAAGAAACTATTTTCTTTTCATCCAAATTTTTTGGTAAAGGACTTTGTACTAAGATTCCATCTATAGTTTTATCTTGATTAAAAAATTCAATCATATCAATAATTTCTTGCTCATTAACTTCTTCATTAAAATGCTTTTCTACTGCATAAATACCAACTTCTTGACAGGCTTTTAATTTGTTTCGTACATAAATTTCACTGGCGGGATCGTTTCCTACCCTAATAATTGCTAAGCCTGGGATGATACCTTCCTTTTTTTTTAACTCTTCAACTTTCTTTTTTAAATTTTCTCTTTTTTCTTTAGCTAAAGTTTTTCCATCTAACAAAACCATCGTTTGTTCCTCTTTTCTATATATAATTTTGAAAACGACAAATTAAAATAATGTTCCTTGCCTATCTATTTTTAAATGCTTATAAGCTTTTTCACATGCAACACGCCCTCTTGGAGTTCGTTTAATAAATCCTTCTTGAAGTAAAAATGGTTCAACAACGTCTTCTAGAGTTGAAGGCTCTTCTCCAATTGAAGTGGCAATAGTTTCCACACCTACTGGGCCCCCATTAAATTTGGTAATTAAGCTTGTTAAATATTCGATATCAATAGCATCTAAACCAAATTCGTCAACTTTTAATTTTTTTAAGGATTCGTCAGCAAGTTCATAATCAATAATTTCTTTGCCACCTACTAAAGCAAAATCGCGAACCCGCTTAAATAAACGATTAGCAATTCGTGGTGTTTTTCGACATCTTTTAGCAATTAATCTTGCAGCATCTTCTTCAATAGGCATTTCAAAAACGCGACTCGTTCGTTTGACAATTTTTAAAAGTTCATCTTCTGAATAGTAATTTAATTTTGAAACAATCCCAAAGCGATCTCGCAGCGGACTAGATATGTCGCCTGCTCTTGTAGTTGCTCCTACCAAAGTAAAAGGTGGTAAATCAATTTTTAAGTTTCTACTTTTACCATCGCTATTTAAAACTAAGTCCATTTCAAAATCTTCCATAGCTGGATATAAGATTTCTTCAATAAATTTAGGCATACGATGAATTTCATCGATAAATAATACATCTCCTGGTTCTAAAGTGGATAAAATCGCTGCTAAATCGCCACTTTTTTCAATTGATGGACCACTAGCTGTTTTAATGTTTACCCCTAGTTCGTTAGCAATGATATGAGCAAGTGTTGTTTTACCAAGGCCTGGTGGACCATAAAGTAGAACATGATCTAAAGATTCATTTCGTATTTTCGCTGCTTCAATAAAGACTTTTAAATTGCTTGTAATTTCTTCTTGCCCAACATATTCTTTTAAACTTTGAGGACGAATATTCGCTTCGAAACCATCACTTGCTTGCTCTTCTGCATCTAATATTTTTTCATCTTCCACAAAAATCTTCCTTCCTAACATATTTATAAGTCATTAATATTTTTATCACAATTTTTTATAGTTTTTCGTAATAGAACTTTTACTTCAATAAAAGTTTTAATGCTTCTTTTACTTGTTCTTCAATTTTTAAGTTTGCATCCATATTTGGAAGAATTTTTTTGATATCTACTGTTTTATATCCTAATCCTTCTAAAACGCTAACTAATTCATCAAAACCGCCAATATTTGTTGTATCACTAGAAGCAGTCAATTTTCCTTTTAAATCTAAAATAATCTGTCTTGCTACTTTATCGCCCACTTTAGGAAACTTTTTTAAATATAAAATATTTTCTCTGTCTATTGCGTCTATAATTCCGTTTACACTACCGGTTGCAAGCATAGGCATAATCAGTTTTGGACCTACTCCTTTAACATTTAAAAGTTTTAAAAACAAATTTTTTTCATCTTTAGAAGAAAATCCATATAAAGAATATTCATCTTCACGAATATAACTATAAATATAAATTTTTGCCTCTTCGTCTAACTTATATTGAAATGGATTGGCTACAAAAATATGATATCCTATTCCATTATTGTCTAATACAATATAATTTGATTCTTGATCCTTCACGATTCCTTTTATATAACTATACATCATTATCACCAAAATAATGATATCATACATACGTTTAAAATTAAAGTTTTAGAAACTTTTTTCTAAAAAATATGTATAAGAAAAGCATTCTTTAATTAAAACTTAGAAAAAAGGATTTAGATAGAGTCTTTAAGTTCAAAAATATATAAATTAAAGAATGCTTATAGGATATTATAATGAAAAAATTCTCTGTTTCAAGAGAATTTTTTGACTTATTTTGTCATTTTTTATCGTGTCAAAGTATATCCTTGTATCTATATAGGACTAAGTACAATTCGAAATGCACCGTTTTCGCTAGCGTTACCATAGGTTGCGTTGAAAGCAAATATTCCTGATCCTTTACCATGTGCCAAATCATTTCCTCTACAAAACCACGGTCCACTTGTAAATGCAAAATATGCATAATCTTCATACCAACTATTTGCCAAACTACTACGTGTATTATACTTAACTGCACCAAAAGGTCCTGTTTCACCGGTGGCATCTCCTAATATTCTATTATTATATCCATAAAATGTTGTTGATGCTGCATATAAATCATAATATTTTCTTTCTGGCCAGTCATATCCTGTCGTATTGCTTCCACCTTGGCTATAAGTTCCTTTAAATCCTGAATTCATTGAAGCATTTACTCCACTCATTGGATTACCACTACTATCTACTATCACTCCCATAACATTGTCCCATGCACCACCTGACATGTCAAAAATTCCTGTGACATTTCCAGTAGTACTTGCTGAAACGCTGTTTGGATAGGCCGTATTACAAGTGTCATCATAGCAAAAAATATTACATGTTTCTAAGCTTGCAGTATATCCACATGTCGGTTCACTATTAGCAGCATATCCAGTTACATAATCAGAATTATTATTGATTCTCACACTTGCTTGCGATCCATAAATACTATGTTGCAAATAGGCTACTGCTCCCCATTCTGTATTTTTCATCATATGACTGTCTAAATCTCTTTGGTAATTATAGGAAGTATAAAATGCGTTTGCGTTATTAATCCCACGCCAACTCCAAACATTATCTTTAATAATAACCTTAGAAGAATCATTAACATCATGCTCTGCATCATAAGAATCGGCAGCTTCTTTGTATCCAGTTTCGAATTTGCCAACCCACATTCCATTTGAATCAAACGATGTAAAAGCAGGGTGAGTTAACCAATTACCTACAGTTGTTCCACTACTTACTGGTGTATCTTTATTTTCAAAAACAACTTGTATTGTTTGAACAGCATCTTGAATTGTCCCGTTTGAAGAGTAAGCTCCTGTATCAAAAATTTGATATCGATATCTTGGTATCCATACAAAATAACTTTCGATATCCATTTCAGCAATATTATCGCCAACCTCATAATCTTCATTTAAACTTTCATCTGTTAAAATTACCGCATTCGCCCAGTTCTTTGTTTCATAATCATACCATTCACTTCCTAAACTTGCTTTAGTAACTATTCCGTTTTCACTTAATGTAACCGGTATTAAATTTCCAGATATAACTGGATCTGTCCCATGTAACAAAGCTTCTTTATATACTATTATGGTTTCTTGCTCAGCTATCGTTGCTCGCCCTGAATTATCTGTTACTCGAACAAATACAGTGTATTCACCAATTTCTAAATCAACAAAAGTATAGTTTTCACTTCCTACATACCAATGAGTTTCATTTAAACTATATTCATAACTTTTGATTCCGCTGTCTTTATCATTACTAGAAGAAGCATCTATAATAATATTTTGTTCATCAACAACTAAAGTAAATGAAGCAGCAGGGGCTGTGAAATCAATTTTATCAATTACAATACTCTTAGTAGTGATGTGGCCATATCCATCTCTTACTGAAATATAATAGGTTCCATTTTCTTCGATTTCTTTTGTTGTTTCATAACTTAATGTGTTTTCTACTACTTCCCAGTTATATTGATCAGCAACTGTACTTATACTTATTCCACTTATTCCTATTACATCATCTGTTGCTTGGATGGTAATTGTATCACTTGTTCCCCAATCCGTTAATGCGTTACTAATCGTTAACTCTGGTGCTTTAGTATCTATTGTACTTGCTGAATAGATTTGATAAGTAACATTTCCAGCTTCATCTTTTGACCATATATAATAATTCTTATTTTCTACTACTGTATATGTAACTTCTCCTGTATATTCTTTCCACTCTGTTGGTTCTTCTTTACTTTCTGTTATTGCATATTCTATATAATTTGATTTTTCATCTGTTATTGTAATGCTTAATTCTATACTTTCTTGATTATCGGTTGGAGTTATATTTATTTCTGGAACCGTTTTATCTAATTTTTCTGTTTCAATTTCAATACTCTTTATGTTTCCTACTTCATCTCTTACATAGAAAGTGTATGTTTTTTCTTCTGTAAATTCTTGAGTTATTGTGACATTTTTACTTGGACTTTCTATTCTATTCCAATGACTATTGTCTAGACTATATTCGATTAAATTATAATTTGTACTTGTTCCTGTTATTTCAAAGATTTCACTTTTATTATTTAAACTTTCTGTTAAACTTGAAACAT
>CALVXT010000067.1 GCA_944371545.1 uncultured Bacilli bacterium
AATTGTTCATCGTTAATATTTGATAAATATACATATCCAGAAGATACTGTTGTAATTACCAGATTAGAACTTTTAAAAAATATTTTAACAATAGATGAAAAGAAAAAGAATAAAGATATTGAAAAATACATTGAACTCATTAAAGATAAATATCCTATAGTTAAAGAAATTCAGAGTGCATTTTACGATTTTCATCAAATAATGTTTGGAAATAACTCAAATGAATTAGATATGTTTATTGAAAAATATAACTCAAAACTGAATTCGTTTTGCAATGGATTAAAAAAAGATATTGCACCCGTTAAAAACGCAATATCTAATGAGATAAATTCTGGTTTTGTTGAAGGTAACAACAACAAATTTAAACTCATCAAAAGAATTGTATATGGAAAACAAAAATTAGTCAACCTCTTCAAAAAAAGTTATTTATGTTTTTTAACAACTTTAGATGGTTTTTCAATTCAAGAAATTGTAAAACAAGTTTTAGAAAGCTAAGATACTTAAACTTGCGGAAGAACCTTATTGGTAATAGCAATAAAAATATGACACTCTCTCATCTCTGATTGAGTGTCTGTGCTAATTTTTTTAGAGGCGACATTCACTTACAGAATTAAATGTTCCTCTTTTTTATTTTATGCAAGTTTTCTTGCTTACATACTAATGATATCATAAAAAAGAACTTATTACAAGTCTTCTATATATAACTCGTACGTTCGAGTAATTATCAATCTGGTGGAGCAGAGGAGAGTTGAACTCCTGTCCATACAACCCTATGAAAAAACATCTACAAGTTTAGTTGGAATTTTTTTAATATACTTTATGGATCCAACACACCAAAGAAGTATACGAGTCTTATTTTAATTCATAAAATCATCTAAGACAAATGATTTTATATATCTTATATTTATGAACCTTTAAACACCCTATAAGAGAAAGTGAATAAAAGCCTTCTTATTAGCTCTAAATTAAGCAGCTACTGGAGCATAAGCTCCAAAAGAAGTGACAGAGTTATTCTCGTCATTTAATTTTAAGGTTTGCATTTTAAGTATGCCTACTACTTGCCGTCTTAACTAGTAATTGCTGTCGAAACCAAAACTGCCCCGTGGGTTAATTATAGCATAAAACGCTTGCAATATCAATTGTTATGCGATATTATAGCTTTAATAAAAGTTGTTTTATATGAATGAGGGGGATTTTTATGTATGAAGAAAAGGAACCTGTAAAAAAAGTAAAAAAAGAGAAAGAAAAAAAAGAAAACAAATTTTTTCAAAAAAAACCATTAAAAGAAAAAAAAGTAAAAGAAGTAAAAAGTCAACCGGAAAAAAAAGAGACTAGTAAAGAAAAAAAAGGTGGCGTAAAAATTCTTTCTTTTCGTGCTGACTATGTATCTGTATTAATACGATTTGGAATTTTTTTGATTTTTGCTTTTATTGTAATTTTTATTGTTACAAAAGTACGAAATAGTGGAAATTCTAATACGTTCGCTGAAAATATGGAAAAAATGAAAGAAGTTGCTTATGTATACTATAAAGTACCTTCTCATCGTCCGTTATCTGTAGACGAAGAAGTTGTTATGACTCTAAAAGATATGGAAGATGCTAGTCTAATAAAAGAAGTAAAAGATAAAGACGGAAATGTATGCAGTAAAGAATATAGCTATGCTTCATTAATAAAAAATACAAATGAAAAGTATGAGTTGATCGTGTATTTATCATGCAATGGAGAATCTCAAACAGCAACATATGATGTACAATTTGACGATTCATCAAGTGATAGTGCTTCAACGTCTACCTTATTGTATGAGCAAAAAAGAACAGTAGAGGTTACTGAACAATATAGCTGTCCAGATGGCTATTATCACGCCGGACGCTATTGCATCAGTCCAAATAACACAGAAGTCACATCCGCAACACCTAAATACAAAGTAACACCTGAAAGAAATACAGCAGCGCGTTATAAAGCAAGCGGTTACGAATATGAGTATGTAGATCCAATTGTTGTAACAAATGAAGCTTCTTATAAATGCCCATCTGGCTATACATTAGAAGGTAAGCTATGTGTAAAGGAAGGAACTGTAAAATATAGAAATACAACAACCTATTCTTGTCCAAATGGTGGAACTCCTTCAGGAAGTCGATGCCTTTTCACTACAAATGCAAATTATTCAGATGAAAAAGCTTACTGTAAGAGAGGAACTTTAATAAACAATCATTCTTGTTATGTTACGAAAGAATATTCAGTTCGCTGTGTTACAGGAAAAAAAGATTCAACAATAAATGCTTGTTATACGACCTATTCAGCAAATGAAGAATTAAGTGATTGGTTATTTGATGGTAAAGTAACTTATTCAGAAAACTATGATATTGATCGTTTAGAAACAGATCGTAGAACATATGAGATAGATGAATATTTAGATAATGGCAAAATTAGATATAACAGATACATCAGAAAATATGTAAAAAGTTGTGATGATGGCGACGAATTAAAAGGAAGTACATGTCGCCATTATGATGAAGCTTACGAACAAAGATATTGTAGTGGTTCCGATTATCATTTATCTAGTGATGAAAGCGAATGTTACACTTATGAGGATGCTCGATATAAAGACACAAACGGAACATACAGCTGTCCAGATGGATATCGAAAAAGAGGAAGCGGATCAAATACAACTTGTTATAAATATGAAAGTGCCACAAAAAATGTAGCCCAAACACCTTACTGCTCTTCAGGTTATGATTTGACAAGTAAAGGAAAATGCTTGAAAACAACAGAAGCTACATTAGTGGAAGAGAATATAGAATACACTTGTCCAGATGGATATACGAAAAGAGGCAACGGAGAAAATACAAGTTGTTATAAAAAAACAACAACAGATAGCTACTATTATTGTACAAATCAAGATGCAACATTAGAAGGAACAAGATGTATTATTCCTGAAAAAACAACCTTTTTATCTTATTCTTGTCCTAGTGGATACGATTTATCAGGAAATCAATGTATTAAAACCAATGTTACTGATCGTATTTTAGCTACTGAAAATGAATATCCAACAAGTAGTGAAGAAACAATATGGAGTAAAGAAAAAGAACTTGAAGGATGGACGTGGACTGGAAATACAAAAGAAGCAGAGTAATTTTTAAAAACTCTGTTTTTATTTGTATTTTTTTTCTAGAAATATTATAATATTTCTAAGGATGTGATATAACATGACTTGTTATGAGTTAGCAAAAAAATTTAAAGAAAAATTTCCTTCAACAATTGCTTGGCGAATATTTCAAAATTCAAAAGTAATTGATGAACATATTAATCCAGATGAAGAAGTACAATACGCTTTTGTCGGTCAAAAAAATGAAAGTCCATTTGATATTTTTCAAACCTGTGCGGTAGCGATCACTAACAAGCGTATGTTAATTGGTCAAAAAAGAGTTTTATTTGGCTATGCCTTAAATAGTATTACTCCTGATTTATATAATGATATGCAAGTATATCAAGGACTACTATGGGGAAAAATTGTTATAGATACAATAAAAGAAAAAATTATTGTTTCCAATTTATCAAAAGATTCATTAATTGAACTAGAAACAGCAATTTCTAGCTTTATGATGGAAGAGAAGAAGAAGTATGGCTCAGAGCATCACCATTAAAAAAACCAAAAAAAGAAGACGATTCATTGCTTTTTGTGGAATAATTTGTCTTTGTCTAATTATTTTATTTTTTGTTTTTCAAAAAAAAGAATATACAATAACTTATCAAATAGAAGATTTTCAAGTTGAAGAAACGTATCATAAAGAAAAAAATTATTACGAATTTTTAATAACTAAAAATAATCAAAGTTATATTTCTGTTCAATTAAATCGTCATTTTACATCTAAAAAACTAATTTATAATATTGATGAATTTACAACTGAAAATGAAACTTGCATAGAGTTAAGTAGCAATAAAATACGCTTCATCCCGTTATGTAGCCGTGATAATAAGCAAATATCTGTTAACTTAACATCAGAAGAAATGCGTCAAAAATTAAATTTTGAACCATCTACTTTTGGTGAGCAGACAGCCGAGCAAGTTTTTAATATTAACGTTTCAAATTATTTATATCATAATTTTTATATCTGGAATTATAAAGGTTTTTATCATTTAAGTAGCAATGGATCTGAAGAAATTTCTTTATTTCAAAAAGACATCTATTCTCCTAATTTAATCACTCAAGTAGGAAACTATCTTTTTGTTCCAGATTATGATGCTAATTATTATTTTGAAAAAGTTTATATTTTAAATATGGAAAACGGAAATATAGAAACTTGGGAATTAGAAGATTCTATTTATTTTGACAGTACCATCTTAGGCACTTACGATAGTGCTCTTTATTTAGTAGATAAACACGAAAAGAAAGAATGGAAAATTAATGTTGATAAAAAGACAATGGAACAAGTTGGTTCAGAAGCAAAAGGTGGGATTACTTACGAAAGTGGATTCATAAATGTGACAATGAACCGTTTAATTTATCAAGATAGTACATTTAAAGGAATATATCCAATAAGTTATAGTACTCAAAACGGATTAGAATACGTTTTTGATGAATATAGAATAAAACTATTAGAAGAAACTCCTAAATACATAATTTCCTATAATGAAGATTGGGTATATTATTTAAAAGAAGATACTCTATATGCCTATTCTTTAGAATATGGTGAAATACCTTTAATGGAATATTTTGAGTGGAACTTTAATTATTCAAATGTTATTTTTCTAAATTAGTAGCACTTTGAAAAATCACTCATATCTTACTATTAGGAAGTGATAAGGATGTTTCAACCATATTTTGAAAGAGAAGAAAAGAAAATAATTGTTCCTAAAAACAATCAAAATTATTTTGAATATTATACAATAGAAAAAGGCGATTCTTTATATGGAATAGCAAGACGATATAACATTAATCCAGAGTTATTAGCGGGATTAAATGGCTTATCAATGGAAGATTATATATATCCAAATCAAGAGATATTAATTCCAAAGTCTGGATATAGCTATTACATTACTAAAGAAGGGGATACAGTAGATATGGTCGCGAATTTATTTAAAATTCCAAGCCAAGATTTAATTAAAAATAATGGAGTAGTTTATTTAGCAGAGGGACAGGTATTAGTAAATCCAAGAGGATAAAAAAGTAAAGTTTTAAAATAAACTTTGCTTTTTTTATATTAAATTCTAAAAAAATCTAACCCCAAAAAAGTTGCTAAAATGTGCGAATTTTGATACAATAAAAACAGGATAAGTACGGTAAAGAAAGTTTTGGTTTAAAAAAAGAAACTTTATAACATACTAATAAAAAGGAAAGGGATATTCATGATAAAAAGAAAAAAGGTTTCATATATATTTTTAGTTATTTTTCTTTTTATTCTAGGAATATTCTTTTTATATGAAAGAAAAACAGAAAAATTTAGTCAAATAGAAAATAATGAAAATATAGAATTAGCTATATATATAAATGAAGAAGAAACAAACACAATCCCATCAAAAGAAAGTGGTTACTATTTAGATATAGAAAAAAGTACATGTACAAATAATGCAATTATACAGTTTGATACAAATACATGGAGTCCAGTTATAAAAAATATGAGTGAATATAAAACAAGATGTGAATTACATTTTGGAAGTACATATAAAGAAAGTATATTAAATGGAACAGATCCAGTATTAGAAGAACCATTAATACCCGTAACAATAGATAATGATGGAACAGTAAGAAAAGCATCCTTAGCAAATGAATGGTATAGTTATGAGAAAAAACAATGGGCAAATGCAGTAATACTATTTAACGAAAATGAAACCTATGAAGATGGAGAAATTATACCAGAAGAGAAAATAGAAAGTTACTTTGTTTGGATTCCAAAATACAGATATCAATTATGGGATTTAGGACAATATGATAGTTTAACAAGTATAGATACATCAAAAGTACATGAAATTCCAATCATCTTTGGAGATTATAATACAAGTGATAGTATAGACGGAGAATGTACAACACCAATGGAGTCTGGAGCCACAGGAAATTGTCAAGTTGGAGATTACATGACACACCCAGCGTTTATCTCTATTCCATCGACCGGATTTTGGGTAGGAAAGTTTGAAACAGGATATAATGGAGCAACAAATCCAACAGAAGCAGAACAAAATATCAATGATTCAAGTAAAATTATAGTTAAACCAAATACTTATAGTTGGCGAGGAATACAAGTCGCAAATGCCTTCTATACTTCTTATGATTACCAACGAGAATTAGATAGTCACATGATGAAAAATACTGAATGGGGAGCAGTAGCATATTTACAACATAGTGCCTATGGATCTCAAACAATTGTAAGAATTAACAATAATTCAGATTATATAACAGGATATGCAGCCAACAATGAACCAACCTGTGGATATACTGAAACGAATGAAGAATGTAACAGGTATTGTAACGACGGGTCTTGTAACACAGCTTATCCAAATAGTGTCCTAGCTAGTACTACAGGAAATATTACAGGCATTTATGATATGAGTGGTGGGGCTTATGATGGAGTAATGGCTGTGTTAACAGACAAAAACGGTAGTCCAATGAGTGGCCGTAATAAGTTATATAATTCAGGTTTTAACGGAACATATGGTTGCCCAACTTGTGATAATCAAAGTGAATTAGAACTAACAACTGGTGAAAACTTTCCAGAAGAAAAATTCTATGATAAATACAATTATATAAATAAGCCTTATATATATTTTTATGATAGGCGCATTTTAGGAGATGCTACAGGGGAACTTGGGCCATTTGGAGTTGGAACTAACGATGAAAGCTTATCTTCTTGGTATAAGGTACAAGTAAGTTTTATTTATGTAGCCGCCGGGGTAGGCAGCTACTTATAAAACCACGTGCTATGCACGTGAGACATGAAGAGCGATGGCGTT
>CALVXT010000068.1 GCA_944371545.1 uncultured Bacilli bacterium
CAATTCTATATTTCTTATTTTCTTTTCTTTTCGATTCAGTAAATCTATACTAATTTTGGCTTTTAATTCTACTATTTTTATTTTATGTTTCCATTCTTTTTGAAGATCATGTTCTCTTTTATTTATTTCTTTTTCTATATAACTGTCTCGTGTTTCTAAAACTTTATGGTAATCCATTTTTAATAAATAAAGTTCTCTTTTTAATTTTTGATTATAGGCTGACAATTGTTTTTTACTAAATAGATTTTCTAATTCTTTTGCTGTAAAATCCTTCATACTATTTTCGCCTTCCATTCTTTTCCAATTAATCATAATTCTTAGAATTTTGCAACAAAAAAATGCGATTTTCTTAGGTTTTATCGCATTTTGTTGGTAACTTAGCTACTTATCCACTTTCATTAGCTGTGAATTGTAACATTATTCTTCATAACCTCTTGTTTTATAATTCCCACACTTTACATAAGCTTTATATTCCTCATCCTCTTTGAGGATATATCCATCACATGTTTTTTCATTCACTACAGATGTTTCAATAATATTTTGTTCTTTTAATTCAGAAATTGTTACTTTATTTAAATTGTTTACAGCAATATAATCTTTGGCTTTATCTACCAATTCTATTTCAAATTTTTTATAGTTCTTTGTTTCATTTTTATAAACAAAGCCAATAACAGTTACCCCAATAACCAGCAAAAACATAATTATTCCCCATATCACACTTATTTTACGCATTTGCTTTAAATCAACTTGTTTCATAATTAATAACCTTCAGTTTCATAGTTATCGCAAGTTATATATGGAGTGAAAGTATTTTCTTCAATTAAAACATAACCTGTACAAACGTCATTGTCAACGGTCATTTTTTCTTCAGTTAAATATTCTTCAGCAAATAAATCCTCTGAAACAATCAAATTTACATTTTCATCGTCTAGTTTTCTATAATATCTTTCTGCTGCGATTTTCAAATTTTTTTCGACTTGTGTATAACTATTTGTTGTGGTAGATGTTCCATTTGAAGTTATTCCTTCATATAAATAATTAATCATTACTGCAACTAAAATCACACAAAAAAGCAAAATGGCACATATAAAAAGCATCTCTCTTAGTCCCCAGCCATTTTTGTTTAAAATCATTAAATACCAAGTTCCTTTTCAGCTTCGTTTTTAATAAATGAAGGACCAAATCCAGTTTTTGACTCACCGCTTTTTGTATAAGTATAATATTTATAGCCAAAACTTGTACAACTATAATAGGTTGCTCCAGCTTCTACTTTTGTGCCATCACTTACTACTGTTTGTTCATTTAAACAAACCAAAGGCTTTTCACCATTTTGTGCCCTAAAATAATCTGTTACAAACATAACCATCCAAACTACAATTATTAAAAGAATCAAAACTTTAATAATGGTTCCAATAATTTTTTTCATATACTTCCTCTTTTCCTATTATTATTATATCGAAGTTTTGCTTTTTAGACAATAGAAAAAAGCCAACTCAAGTTGACTTATTTACTTAATTTAGCCGTCAATATTTCTTTAACCATAACAGGATTGGCTTGGCCTTTTGTCTTTTTCATGACTTGACCCACGAAATAATCAAACATATTTGTTTTACCATTATGATATAATTCGATTTGAGAAAGATTTTCATTTAACACTTCTTCGACAATAGAGTTTAATGCATTTTCATCAGAAATTTGCATCATCCCTTGTTCTTTCATAATTTCTAATGGTTCTTTTTCTTGTTCTAAAGTCATATAGAATAAGTCTTTTCCTTGTTTACTTGAAATTGCACCTTTTTTTATGGCTTCTGTAATATCAAAAAGTCTTTTTGGGGTAATAAAGAAATCGGTTATTTCCATCTCATATTTATATAAATATCCTAAAATCAATCCAGTTATCCAATTTGCTGCGGTTTTAGGTTCAATGTTTTGTTTTAAACATTCTTCAAAATAATTGGCAATGGCTTTTTCTTTAATCAAGATATTTGCATCATATGAAGAAAGTCCGTAATCTTGTTGATACTTGTTTTTTTGCTCATAAGGAAGCTCTGGAATGGAATTTTGAATTTCTTCTAACCAACTTTTTGCAATTTTGTATTTTGGAATATTTGGTTCAACAAAATATTTATAATCAATGGCATCTACTTTACTACGCATTCTGATGGTTGTCCCTGTTTCTTCATCATATCTTCTTGTTTCTTGTTCTACTTCTTCATATCTTCCTGCTTGTTTTAGTTCCGTCTGTCTTTTTATTTCATAATTAATTGCATCTCTAACCCCACCAAAAGAATTGACATTTTTAATTTCTACTTTTGTTCCTAATTCATCTGTATCTGATATGGAAACGTTGACATCACAACGGATTTGTCCTTTTTTTGAATCTGCTTCACTAATATCACAATATTGGTAAACAGCTCGCATGTATTCTAAGAAAGCTACTGCATCATCAGCAGAATGAAGGCAAGGTTTGGTGACTAATTCTAGTAAAGGGACTCCAGCTCTATTATAATCGATTGTTGAAATATCGTATAAATGGTTCATACTTGCTGCATCTTCTTCTAAGTGAATATTATCAATTTCAACTCTAAAAGTTGAGCCATCTTCTCTTTCAATATCAATATAACCATTCATTCCTACTGGAGCAGGTGGTGTATTTTGAGTAATTTGATATCCTTTTGGTAAATCTGGATAATAATAATTTTTTCGTTCAAAGTACATATATTCAGGTTGCGTACAATGGAGTATTTCGCTCATCATTAAAGACATGCGAACACATTCTTTATTTACAACTGGTAGCACTCCAGGAAATGCCATATCTACAGGTCTTACATGTGAATTAGGAATTTCAGAATAGCCATTTTTGGCGTTTGAAAAAACTTTTGTATTGGTCTTTGAAATTTCACAATGCATTTCCAATCCTATAGTCACATTATATTTCATTTTGTCACCTCACAAGCTATTTGTCCTTTGTAATTCATTGTACTTTCTAGTGCGTACGCGATGCGTAAAACCTCTTCATCTTGGTAGCAATTGCCTGTTATATTTACCCCAACTGGTAGGCCTTTAATAAAGCCATTTGGAATCGTAATACTAGGAAATCCACCAAAGTTTCCAATTTGTAAATGCTCTTCTAATATTGTTGTATCGCTTTTAATCATGTCATCTTGGTCTTTTAATAGTTTTGCTGGACCACTTCCAACTGGCATGATGAATCCATCATATTCTTTAAAGAATTCTTTCATTTGGTCTACGATTAAGCGACGTACTCTTTGAGCATTTTTAAAGTATTTTTCTTGATTTTCTTTTTGTAAAACATAGGAACCTATAATGAAACGACGTTTAATTAAAGGTGAAAATCCCTTTGTTCGGTAATCTTTCATCATCTCACGATAGTTTTTTCCTTCGCCTCGTGGCCCAAAGATAAAGCCTGTTAGATTTGACATATTGCTCGTTGCTTCTGCACAAGAAATAACTACATAGACAGATGGTAAAGCATTCAAAAGTTTTTGGTCCATAGAAACGCCTTCTACTGTCATTCCTAGTTCTTCACATTTTTTTAATGTTTCTTGAAAGTTTTCTAAATGTGCTTTTAATTCTTCGTTAGCATCTGGATAATTCTTGATGTCGCAAACATCCTTTAAGTAGAAAAGCTTTTTACCTTTGATTTCTTTCTTTAAATTTTCATATAAATGGATATCTTTAGAATCCCAAGTTGTCATATCATTTTTATCGATACCTTTCATAGCATCAACAACTATTGCAGCGTCTTCAACACTTCTTGTTAGTACTCCGCAATGATCTAGAGATGAAGCAAAAGGAAATAATCCGTATCTAGATATCATACCATAAGTTGGTTTATATCCTACAATTCCACAGTATGCTGCTGGTTTACGAATAGAATCTCCTGTATCACTTCCAAGAGCATAAGGATACACTCCTGCAGCTACTGATGCAGCTGACCCTGATGATGAACCTGCACACATGCGATCATAATCCCAAGGATTATGGACAACTCCTGTATGAGCAGTTGTTCCTGTTCCACCCATACCAAATTCATCTAGTGTGGTTTTTCCAATAGCTACGGCACCTTTTTTTTCTAAATTTTCTACAGCGGTTGCTGTGAAAAAAGGGACATAGTTTTTCAATGTGTTACTTGATCCAGTAGATAATATTCCTTTTGTAGAATAATTATCTTTTATACCATAAGGTATTCCGGATAATATTTCATCTGTAACTTCACTTGGTTGTGCATTGTCCAAAATTGTAACAAAAGCATTTGTTTTTTCTTGAATTTCATGAGCTTTTTCTAGTGATTCTTTTATCAAATCTGCACTAGCAACTTCTTTCTTTTTTAAACTTTCATGAATCTCTACAAGTCCTTTATTCATATATGTCATTCTTCCACCACCTTTGGTACAGCGACTTCTCGCTCAGTTTTATCTTCACAATTTTGCAAAAGTTCTTCAATTGGAATTGATTCTTCTGCTACATCTTCTCTTAGTTCAAACACAAAGTCATCTAACGCATGTGTCATTGGCTCGACTTCTAAAATATTGGGAATTTCATTTATTTTATTAATGTTTTGGTCGATAGTTTCAAATTCTTCAAAAACCATTTTTGTTTCTTCTTCAGTTAAACCAATCATTAATAAATCGGCTAATTTTTCAACTTTTTCTTTTGTGAATTCTTTATTCATACTCTTCATCCTTTCTGATTATTATGTTTAATTCATCCAATTGTTCTTTAGTTAAAACACTTGGAGAACCCATCATTTGATCTTCACCTTGTGCATTAGTTGGAAAAGCTTGAACTTCTCTTAAATTTTGCTCATCTTTAATAAGCATTAAAATTCGATCTATACCCATAGCCATTCCGCCGTGAGGTGGACAACCATATTTGAAAGCAGTAAAAATTGATTTGAATCGACTTTCAATTTCTTCTTTTTTATATCCTACGATTTCAAATCCAGTGCGTAAAGCATCTAAATTATGATTTCTAATTGCTCCTGAAGCCATTTCATAACCGTTGCAAACAAAGTCATATTGATAAGCTAAGATATCCTCTAATTCTTTTGTTTTATAATCGTTAAAATCATGTGGTAAGCTAAATGGATTATGAGCAAACTCATATTTTTTAGTTTGTTCATCATACTCAAACATTGGAAAATCATTGATAATGCAAAGCTCTAGTTTATTTTCATCTATTAAATTTAATTTTTTTCCAAGTTCTACACGAATCATTCCTGCTTGTTTTTCTGCGAGTTTTTTGTTTCTATTCGCTATAAAAAACATTACCGAGTTAGCTTTCATACGAAAGTTTTTAATCAAATTTGCTCGTTCTTCTGATGTCAAAAATTTATCAATAGGTCCTTTTAAACTTCCGTCCTCTAAAAGAGTTAGATACCCAATGCCTGGCATGCCAATACTAGATGCATAGTCCACTACTTCATTAAACCACGAATTTGGCTTTTTGCCAATATTTTCGACGACAATTATTTTAATAGTCGCTTTTTTAAACGGGTTAAAGGTAGTATTTTGTAGATTTTCTGTGGCATCTTCAATTATTAATGGATTTCTTAAATCTGGCTTATCTGTGCCGTATTTATTTAAGGCTTCACGATATGATATTTTTCTAAAAGGAGGTTTAGATACTTCTTTGGTTGTAAATTTTGAAAAAACTTCATAAAAAATTTGTTCACCCGTTTTCAGTACTTCTTCTTCCGTTACAAAATTCATTTCCATATCTAATTGATAAAATTCTAACGTTCGGTCACGTCTTGTATCCTCATCTCGAAAGCATGGAGCCACTTGAAAGTATTTATCAAAACCTCCAACCATCAATAATTCTTTGTAAATTTGAGGAGCTTGTGGTAAGGCATAAAATTTTCCTTTAAATTTTCTTGAAGGAACCACAAAATCTCTTGCACCTTCTGGGGATGATGCTGTTAGAATTGGTGTTTGTACTTCTGTAAATCCTAAATCTACCATTTTATTTCTTAAAAAATGTAAAACATTTGACCTTAACAAAAAAATTTCTTTAACTTTTTCATTTCGCATATCTAAGTATCGATATTTTAATCTCGTTTCTTCGTTTACATTTTTGCTTGTCATAATTTCAAATGGTAGCTCATGAAGAGAAGCACTTAAGACTTCTAACTCATTTACTAATAATTCAATTTCTCCCGTTTTTAACCGAGGATTATATGTTTCTTCATTTCGCTTTCTTAATATTCCTTTTAAAGTGATAACCGATTCTTTTGCTAAACCTTTGAAAAGTTCATCGTTGTTTGAAACTGTTTGAAGGGTTCCTGTTGTATCCCGAATGTCTAAGAATAAAACTCCACCATGGTCTCTTATATTTTCAATCCACCCACTTACAAGAATTTCTTCACCTATCATTTGCGATGAAAGCTCATTAATTTTATGCGTATAATATTTGTTCATTTTCGTTCATCCTTTCTTTATTAAAAAAAGACCTATTCGTAAGGGCGATTTTTGGTCGCGGTACCACCTTACTTATAGGTCTTGATTTTTTATCGAACGCATCCGTCTTAAGTTATAAAGAAGTGTTTTTCAAATATATATTGATAGGCATTTTCAGCGAGTAGCCTTCTCTTTAATCAAGGGATATATTTTACTCGTTTCTTTCTTAAGAAAACTGTATTTATTTTAAAATACTTTTTTTTATTAGTCAATTCTTTTCTTTTTCACCTATAAATTTTCTGTGACTATTACGCAAAAATGTCCCTAATTTCTTTTTGAATTTTATGCGAAAATGTCCCTATCAAAGAGTAGAAATA
>CALVXT010000069.1 GCA_944371545.1 uncultured Bacilli bacterium
AAGTAAAACATCAATGTTGGTTAAAATCGTTTCAAGATTTTTGTCTTTTTTCTTCTCTTTTTGTAATTCTTCCCAAGTATATCCCGTATAACACCAAATGGTTTTTGTAGGATATTTTTCTCTAACTTCTTTAACTAAACTTGCAATAGTATCACGATTTAAAGTAAATAAAGGATCTCCACCTGAAAGAGTTAGACCATCGCACCAATCATGTTCTAGTTCAGCAAAAATTTCTTCTTTTGCATCTTTGTCGAATAAAAGACCGTTGTTTGCATTCCATGTAATTTGGTTCTGGCAACCTGGACAAGCGTGTGAACATCCGCTTACCCATAACACAACGCGTAGTCCCTCACCATTTAACATATCAGCTTTTGTAATATTATGATATTTCATGTTGCCTCCTTACATAGATTTTCTCTCGGAAATTTCGACCATTTTTGCATGATTAAGTCTCGTATCGCCATGAACTCTTGAATAAGATAGGTATCCATTCATTCGATCTATTTTTACTAAATCATCACTACCACATTTTGGACAAACATCCATATCAAGTTCTTCATGACCACATTTATTACAGTAAGATAATGATAAATTTACACCTTCGTAAAATCCTTTTTCCATTGCTCTTTCGATATAAGTTCGCATAGCTTTAGTATTATAATTCAAATTATATCGAACATATTGAATTCGACCACCACGGAATAAATCCCAAAATCTTTCTTCCAAATCTTGTTTTTGAATTCCAGTAATATCTTCCCAAACCCCACAATGGAAACTGTTTGATACATATTCTCTAGAACTTACGCCTTCAACAATACCATATTTTTTTCTAAATTGTTCTACTTGTAATCCACACAAACTCTCAGCTGGTGTGCCATAAATTGCATAAAGACGGCCATCTTCTTCTTTAAATTCGTTAATTTTCTGATTAATATATTTCATTGTTTCTAAAGCAAATTCGCCATCTTCCACTAAGGATTTTCCATTATATAATTCTTGAAGTTCATTTAAAGCTGTGATTCCAAAAGATGCAGTTGCACTTTTTAAAACTGGTTCAATTGCTTCGTTTGGCTTTAAATGTCCTCCGTAGAATCCACCTTCACAAAAAGCTATTGGGTTAATACTTGCTTTTCTTTTTCCTAAATATTGATAAGTTCTTAAATGAATTTTTCGAATCATTTCCAAATAGTAATCTAACACATCATGAAAATCTTTTTGTTCTTCACGAGCTTTAGCTAAAATCATCGGTAAATTTAAGGAAATCGCTCCGACATTAAATCTACCAATAAATATTGGTTTATCCTTATTATCTGCTGGGTGCATTCCTCCTTTTTCGTACCAAGGTGATAAAAATGCACGACATCCCATTGGGCTTACTACTCTTTTATATTTTTTATACATCTCTGGAACATATCCTTCACCAGTTAAAGAAAGATAATCCGGATACATTGTTTTTGCACTACACTTTAAAGCTATATCAAAGCTTTCAGACAATTTTCCGCCTTTTTGATGAAGATTTTTATCATATAAGAAAACTAATTTTGGAAAAAGAGTCGGTTTCCTAAATCCTAGTTTTCCTTGTCCTTTGCGATGTGTATCTAAAATAGTTTTTGTAATCATTTGACCAAATGGATCTTCTTCAATACCAAAAGTGAATGTTACAAATGGATAGTCTCCTCTTGCTGAACCAATAGTATTTAGTTTATATTCAATTCCTTGATATCCTTGCTCACATTCACGAGTTACCTTTTTCCAGGCATAAGCATCTGCTTTACCATCTTTATCTTCTTTTTCACCACGAATCTCCAAGTATTCTTTAAAATGTTTATCGTAACTCTTCTTTGCGTAAGGGGCTAATATAGCATCTACTTCAGGCACCGTAAATCCTCCATATTGCATCGCAGCAGTATGTATGATTACATCGCCCATTACTCCAAAGGCTGTTTCAAGCGTTTTTGGTTCGTTATACCAAAGATTTCCCATTTCGAATCCATCTTTTAAAACTGCTCCGATATCGCATAAACAACAATTCATCGTATCTCTTCTAGCACTCATATCATGAACATAAATATATCCATCTTCACAGGCTTCAATTTCCTCTTTTGTTAAAAAGAATTTTTTATAAAGTTCTTTATTTAAAGCTCCATAAGTCAAACTTCGTTGGGTTGCTACTAATGCACTATCGGTATTCGAATTTTCTTTATCTCCAATATAATTAATAGCTTGAGCCTTTTGATATACTTTATCTAAAATATGAACAAAGTCCTTTTTATAATTTCGATATTCACGATAACTTTTAGCCACCAAAGGATTTACTTGCTCTAAAGCTGCCTCCACACAATTATGTATTTGAGCAACATCCAAGTCTCCTGTACCCGTTTCAACATAGTCTAAAACAATTTTTACGACTTCGTTTTCTGCTTCTGGTGTAAGCTTAATCATCACTCTTTCAGCACTTTTTCTAATGGCTATTTTGATTTTCTCAGGATCAAAATCTTCTTTATTGCCATTCCTTTTAATGATTTTAATTTTTGTTTTCAATTTACTCATAATAAATACTCCTCCTACCATAATCAGAATTATAGCAGATAAACTTTTTTATGCTGTGTGATTTTTGCAACAATCAAAAAGCAAAAATAAAGTGTCAAAAAAAAGAATAGAATTTATCGAAAAAAAGATACTTTTGTTCGTTTATGAAATTTTGTCAAAAAATGTCAATCACGTTTTTTAATGTGACAATTGCAACAGTCATTTCTTTTTGTTATAATTTTAACTATAAGGAGTTGCAATCATGCCAAATATTGAGTTTGAAAAAGAGACATTTATAATAGAACTTACCAAAGCTCTTCCTGTATTTTCTTTTAATAAAGGAGAATTTATTCCGATTTTTCAAAATAATAAAAAAGAAATTGCTCTGATAAAAAAAGGGCAAGTTTCCTTGATGAAATCGGATATAAATGGTAATTTGATTTATATTGATCACTTTAATCGTTATCAAATGTTTTCCAAATTATGGATTTATAATGAAGAAAATGATTTGTTTTTGGTTTGCGATTCACCAACTGAAATTCTTTTTTTTGATTATACTTTATTTACCCAAAGTACTAACCCAAAGCTTTTAACTTTTTTTCTTGAAAAATCTTTACAATACATGAATTATTTAAATCAAAAAATCACAATTTTGCAAAAAAAGAGTATGGAAGAAAAGCTAATGACTTATTTTAAAATTTTAAGTAAAAAAGGAAATTCTAAAAAGTTTGAGATTCCGATAACATATAAAGACTTAGCGGATTATTTAGGAGTAGATCGAAGCAGTTTGATGCGAAAATTAAATGAATTAGAAGTAAAGAAAAAAATCAAAAAAAAAGGAAGAACTATCTTTTTGAAAAGTTAAGACTTCTTTTTTTAAAAAGCAAAAAGGTTAAGAAAAAATTCCACAGAAGAGACATGAGTAAAAATATAGGAGATAAATGCTGAAAAATTAAAAGAAGAATTCCTACGTAAATAAAAGTATTTAAACATGTTCTTCCCAAATAAAGCTTTAACTGATGTGGAATATGCCAAGATGTGTTTAGCAAATAAAGTACTATAGTAAGTAAGGTATGAATAAATGAAAATGGATATACTATGATATCTAAAAATAATGAAGCAAAAAGAAGAAAAGGAAGATTTCTTTCATGTGAGAAAGTAAAAAGTGAAATATAAAAATAAAGAGGTAAGAATTCATTCATAGGAAACACTCTTTCTAATATATACATAATTTAAATTATTAAAATCAACAAAAGGTTCAACAATAATTTTTTGCTCTAAGGATGAGGAATCTACTTCTATCACTTTACCTATAGGAATTTCTTCTGGAATATTTGTAAAGCTAGAAGTATAAACAGTTGTATTTTCTTGAATTTCTTCTTTGCTTGTAATATCCCGAACAATCAATTGATTATTTTCTACTTTTAAAATCCCATAACTATTTTGAATTTTAACTGAAAGCGTGGTATTTTTATTTGTTAAAAGTTCTACTTGACTCGTATGGCCTAAAACAGTTTTAATTCGACCAACATATCCTTTTTCATTTACGATAATGTCTTGCTCGCTTATTCCTTCTTCTTTGCCTTTTAAAATAGTTATTTCATCAAAGAATACATAGGGATCATGAAGTACCACTTTACTAACTATGCCTTTTTCTAAAAAAGGTAAATTTAATTCACTTGTTTCTAATAAAGCTTCATATTCTCTTTTTAAATTTTGATAATCATTATCTAAAACAATACTTTTTTCTAAATTAAAATCTTTTTTTATTAAATAAGAGCTTAAAAAATCTTTAAAAACAAAAAGAAAAAGTAAAACAAATAAAAGAACTATATATCCTATACTTTTTTTCATTCCCATAAATCCTTTCTATTTTCTAAAAAACTATAGTAATCATCCTGACCAATAATCACATGATCTACTAAAGATATGCCCATTAAATCTCCTATTTTTTTGATTCTTTTGGTAGCTTCTTCATCAGCAAAACTAGGAGATACTCTGCCACTTGGATGATTATGAATACATATAATACTTGAAGAATAATATAAGAATGAAAAAAAAAAAATGACACGTGGATGAATTAAACTTTGATTGGCAGTTCCGACGAATAAAAGCTTTTGGTTTAAAACATAGTTTTTCGCGTCTAAAAATAAAACATAAAATTTTTCTTGTTCGCTATGAAAAAATAAATGTGCAAAATACTTAAATACTTCTTTGCTTTCTTTAATTTGAATTTTTTGGTTTTGCTTTTTTTCTTGTAATCTCTTGCCTAATTCTAAAGCCGCAAGGATGGTAATAGCTTTAACCTCTCCCATTCCAGAAATTTTTTTTAATGCATTTACCCTGGCATGTAATAATCCTTCTAAATCTTGATATTCTAGAAGAAGCGTTCTTGCTAAATCAAGTGCTGAGATATTTTTAGCTCCTGTACGAAGTAAAATTGCTAAAAGCTCGACTTCGCTTAGAGAAGAAAAGCCATATTTTTTGGCCTTTTCTCGTGGTTTTTCACTTATAGGAAGATCTTTAATTAAATAACTCATACTTCCACCATCTTTTCTAAAATACGAGCATTTAGAAGTAAAATTGTTTCTTCTTCGTTTGCTTTTTCAAGCATCATATTATATTTTAAAAGTAAATCTTGATCACTTTCTTTAACCACTAAATCTTTTTTATAATAGGAAATTCCTTTTTTTGCCATAATTGTTTCAATTTTTTCTAAACCTGCATCTGTAGTAGAAGCTCCAACTAAAACTCTATATAAACCGTTATCTTCGTATATAATAGCATTTTCTACTCTTTCCTTTGCTTCTAAAGCGTTGTCATAAGAAGAATACACACCGGTTTGTAAAACTTTTAAAGAAAGAATTTTTTCTTCATTATTTGTAGGTTCTAAATAAAACAAAGTAAAAAAAGCTAAAGTGGCTCCAATAACTAGTGCAAGGCAAACAAATAGAAGCTTTTTTTTCACTTTCATCACCACATTAAGCATATCAAAAAAGACAAGCAAAACTTGTCGAAAAAAGAAGGATTTTAATAATCTGATTTAGTTATTTAAAAGCATATTTGGACTATTTGATTCTTTAGGTTTTTATGCTGTATTTCCTGTTGGAGTAAGAATAATACGGAAAGATACATTATATAGATTTACTCCTTGCCATGGATAAAAAGCAAATACTCCGGCAATATTTCCATCAACATAAGCGCCACCTCGACTCATAAAAGAACCATCGTTATTATAAAAATGGCTCAAATCTGAATACCACGAACTACTATATCGAGCAAATTCTTGATATAACGTATTGTCCCAGAATGGTCCCATTTCTCCTGTAGCATCTCCTAGAATTCTGCCATAATATTTTGTGGCTGCATCAGAGTAACTGTATGAATCAAAATATTTTGATTCGGGTATAGGAATACCAGCTTCAAATAATTCATTAGTATCAATGTATATACCATTAAATCCTGAATTGAATGAAGAATTTCCTGCTATCGGTATATTATTTGAATTATACATAATGCTCATCACATAATCATGCGCACACCCATTCATATCGTAAATGCCCGTGATATTTCCTGTGGTGCTAGCTAATATACTGTTTGGATAAGCTGTATTACATGTGTCATCATTACAGTACTGATTGCATTCTTCATTGGTTCCTGTATACCCACAGGTTGGTTCATTATTTGCTGCATATCCTGTTATTAGAAATGAATTGCTATTAATTCGAGTATTAGTAGCGCTGCCATATTGACTTTGTGATAAATAGGCCACCGCTCCCCATTCTGTGTTCTTCATCATATGACTATCTAAGTTTCGTTTATAATTATAGCTATTCAAATGTGCATTGGATATTTGAATATTATTCCAACTATAAACATTTGGTTTAATTATTACTTTACTTGAATCACTAATGTTTTGTTCTGCTTCTGTTCTACTTGTTGCTCCGTTATATCCTGTTTCAAATTTGCCTACCCAAAATCCTGTTGATGGGATACTTATGAATGCTGGATGTGTCATATAATCTCCTACTTCACAATTTCCTGTGGCTCCACTCTCCATTGGTGTTGTGCATTCTCCCTCATTTGCATCATTTGTATTGTAATCTCTGAATATGATTGGGATTTCATGGACTTTTGAAGTATCTATACTTGTTAAACTATCATATAACCCTAAATCCCATAATTGATATCTGTATTTTGGG
>CALVXT010000070.1 GCA_944371545.1 uncultured Bacilli bacterium
AATGGAATTGAAATAATTCAACAAAATCATATTCAATTCGGACCTTATTTTCGGGCTACTTCAGGATGTTATAAAGTAACGTATTATGGTTCAAATTTAGGAGATACTTGTTTAATTGTAGATGCTTATCAACATAGACCTGGTGCATATTATGGGTTGCGATCATTTACTCGTAGTAATACAACTTTTTCTTATTATATTCAAGTTCCTGACTTATTATATGTTAAGAGTGATAATGGTACAGGACTAGAAGTTCATATTGATAACGGTTGTACTTATGATGTTCAAGTGTCTGAAATTTTAATTGAACCTGTTAGTTCTTGTCCTTCTTCTTAATTCAAAATTTTTTATTTCACAAAAATTTCATGAAAAAACAGCTTAATTTTCTTTATTTTATAGGTATTTGTGCTATAATTTTGTTTGGAGGAGGATGAAAATGAAGAAATTGTTTAAAGAACATGATTTGGTAAAAGTTGTTTCAATAGTGTTACTTTTAATTTTTGTAATGACTTGGTTTATTCCATACGGTCAGTTTGGAAGTAGTGCTACTTTTACTGAAGGAGAAGTTACACCTTTAGGAATTGTACATATCATTTATGGATTTATTTATTCCATTCAAAATTATGCGATTCAAATTGCTTTTCTGATTTTAATCGGAATGTTCTATGGTGTAGTAACTAAAACTGAAAGTTATAAAGCTTTAATTTCTAGAATGGCTAAAGCTTGTAAGGGAATTGAAATTGTTGTTTCTTTAGTTATTTCCTTTATTATTGCTTTAC
The DNA here is from genome assembly GCA_944371545.1 of uncultured Bacilli bacterium. Lineage (GTDB taxonomy): Bacteria > Bacillota_I > Bacilli_A > RF39 > UBA660 > Ventrenecus. Next base: position 780 of record CALVXT010000070.1, read on the forward strand.
TAGCATCATTCTTGAATAACACATATGTACTTTTATTCTTTATGCCTTTCTTAGTTTCTTTATTAAGAAGAATTGGCTTAGATAAGATTAGTTCATTTGCAATTACTTTTGGTTCTATTTTAGTAGGTGTTTTAGGTGCTACATATGGAACAGAAGGTTTAATCAGTTTTGTTGAATATGTTGGTATGTATGGTGGAGAGTACTCTATTGCAACTGAAATTATTGTTCGTGCTGGTGTTTTACTACTTGCTTATATTTTATTTAGTTTCTTTAATGTTATTTATATTAAAAAACTTTTTGAAAAGAAAGATCGTAAGGAAGAAGTAAAAGTTCTTGATGACAAATTTGCTGTTGAAGAACCAAAGAAAAAGAATACAAAAATTTGGTTACAAGTTGTTTTATTTGTACTTTTATTTGTATTTATGATTCTTGGATTCATTACATGGAATGCTTCATTAAATGGTACTGAGGTATTTGGAATTACAATATTTGATGATTTCCATGATTGGTTTATGGGCCTAAGTATTGGAGAAAATGAGTTTGCTATTTTCAATGCGATCTTTGGTGGGTCTTTGGCAAATTTTGCTGCAGAATTAGTACCACCATTAGGAAATTGGTATTTATTCACTTATTCAATTGTTATCATTTTTGTAATGATTGTAATTGCGATTGCTTCAAAAATGAGTGTTAGTGAATTTATATCTAATATTGGTGAAGGATTTAGAAAAGTTATTCGTCCAATCATGTTCTTAGTATTAGCTTATATGGCATTTATTTTCTTGTATTGGGCACCAATCATTCCTACTATTTTACATGAGATTGGTAATTTAGCATCAGGATTTAATCCATTTGTGGCTACTTTACAGGCATTTATTGGTTCTATTTTTAATAGTGACTTTGGATATTTGGCTTTCTCTGTTAGTCCATATTTAGCTGGATTTAGTGGTGCTGAAGGAAATTTAATGCTTGTAATCCATACAACGATTTATGGTTTGGTTCAATTCGTAACACCAATTAGTGTATTCCTATTATTTGGCTTATCTTATATGAATATTCCATATAAGAAATGGTTAAAATATATTTGGAAATTCTTTGTAGGTATGTTAGTTTGCTTATTGGTAATCTTTACATTACTTGCATATTTATAATTAGATTGCCTTTCTGGTAATCTTTTTTTTGGAAGGGAGAAGATTTTATGGAATATAGAAAATTTGGAAATCATTATGTTGTTCGTATTGAAAAAGGTGAAGAAGTACTTTCTAAATTGAAAGAACTTTGTTTAAATGAAAATATTCGTTTAGGAAGTATTTCAGGTTTAGGTGCCGCTAATGAAGTGGAGATTGGTTTATTTAATACTGAAACTAAGGAGTATAAAACTACAGTGATGAAAGGTATGTTTGAAATTACTTCTTTAATCGGTAATACAACTCGTAAAGATGATGAAGTTTATTTACATTGTCATATCAATTTTAGCGACGCTTCTTTACAAACTTTTGGTGGACATTTAGTAAGTGTTAAAATTTCTGCAACTTCTGAGATTATTGTTACTGCAATTGATGGAGAAGTAAATCGCCGTTTTGATGAAAATATTGGTTTGAATTTATTTGATTTTTCAAAATAATTGAATAAAAATCTTTCTTTTTTTCCATAACTTTCATAGAGTGGAATAGGAGGATTTTTTTATGTTTCATAATTATGGCTTTGAAGTAGCAACGATTTTAAAAAATGCTGAAAATATTCGTTATGATTTACGACATCCTTATGTTGGAACTGAGCATTTACTTTTGGCTATACTTGGTAGTTCTAATGAAGTCATATCTCTTTTTTTAGAATATGGTGTAACTTATGATTCTTTTTTAGAGCAACTTTTAGAAATAATCGGTCAAGCTTCAACTTATCAAGAATTAAATCTTTATACTCCAATGTTAAAACGAGTTATCGAAATTGCTAATATGAATGCATTAGAAAATAACAAAGGAGTTGTTACACCTACTTATTTAGTTTTAGCTTTGTTAGAAGAAGGTGAAGGAGTCGCGATTCGAATTCTTCTTAGTATGGATGTTCCTTTAGATGATTTATATTTTTCTTTAAAACAAAGTATTGCTCCAAAAAATAAAAGAAATAAAAATTTAGAAGTTTTAAAAATTGGAGTTTTAATGGGTCAGAATATATCTAAAGAAAAAGTCATTGTTGGTCGTGATAAAGAACTTGATTATATGATTGAAACATTGCTTAGAAGACAAAAAAACAATCCTTTATTACTTGGTAAGGCTGGAGTTGGGAAAACCGCTTTAGTTGAAGAACTCGCAAGACGAATTAAATATCATGAGGTTCCTAAAGAATTAGATGGAATGGAAATTGTTCTTTTAGAAATGGGAGCTTTAGTTGCTGGAACAAAATATCGCGGTGAATTTGAAGAAAGATTGAATAAGATTATTAAAGAAGTTGTTCATGAAAAAAATATTATTTTGTTTATTGATGAAATTCATACAATGGTAAATGCAGGTGGAGCTGAAGGAGCAATCGCGGCTTCTGATATTTTAAAACCTTACTTAGCACGTGGAGAACTTAAAATCATTGGTGCCACCACCTTAGCTGAATATCATGAATTTTTAGAACGAGATAAAGCTTTGGATCGCCGGTTTGAAAAAATTATTATTGAAGAACCGAACGAAGAGATGATGAAGACGATTTTGGATGCGGTAGTTCCTACTTATGAAAAATATTATGATATTACTATTAGTGAAGAGAATAAAAAGTCTTTTCTTTATTATAGTAATGCATATCTTTTTACTAAAAGTAATCCAGATAAAACCCTTGATTTAATTGATTCTGTTTGTGCACGTAAGAAGGTAAAAGAACATGCTCAAAATTGTGGAGAAGATGCTTTAGATAAAATAAAAAGAAAAAAAGTAAAGAGTTTGAAATCTGGAGATTATCAAATGGCTTTGAAAGAAGCTATGGATGAAGAAGCTTTAAGAAAAAGTTTGAAACAAAATGCTTATTCACAAAAATTAGAAATTACTGAAAATGATATTTTAGAAATGATTGAAAGCAAAACAAATTTTTGGCTTCAAAAAGATGAAAATCAAGTTCTTCAAAATTTACAGGTATCTTTACAGTCCTCATTGCTAGGACAAGATGATGTTATTAAAAGTCTTGTAGATTCCTTTACTTTAACTTCTCAAAAAAACATGAGTTTCTTGCTTGTTGGGGGTAGTGGAGTTGGAAAAACAGAAACAGTTAAGATTGTTAGTGATGTGTTAAAAACAGAGCTTATTCGGATTGATATGAGTGAGTATAATAGTCCAGAGAGTATTCATAAATTAATTGGAGCTCCACCAGGATATGCTGGATATAAAGATACTTATGTTTTTCAAAAAGTGAAAGAACATCCTTATGCAACGATTTTATTTGATGAAATTGAAAAAGCTCACCCTAAAGTGTTAAACTTACTTTTACAAATTTTAGATGAATCTTTTATTACAGATTCTTTAGGAGATGTTATTCATTTTGATCATTGTTTTATTTTTTTAACAAGTAACGCGGTTGGACGTCTTCCTATTGGTTTTTCTAAAAATGCAAAAAGTACTTTTGATGGAGTGTTTTCTAAAGAATTTCTTGGGCGTATTGATACTGTTTTAGCTTATCATCCAATTTCTTATGAGATTGCCTTAGAATATGTAGAAAAAAATTTAAGAAATAAGAATATAGATATAGATGCACTTATTTGTGATGCTGAGATTGAAAAGTTTGGTCTTCGTAATTTAAAAAATAGTATTCGTAAAATGAATAAAAAAGTCTCTTTATTAAATAATTAGACTTTTTTTGTGCATATTAAAAATGGTGAGATTGTATGGCTAAAACTTATAGTACAGTTTCTTTTGGTCTTGTAAGTATTCCAGTTAGTATTTCAACTGCTGTTTTAGATAATGATATGCGTTTTCATCAATATCATAAAAAATGTTTAGAACGAATTAAGTATCAAAAATATTGTCCACATTGTAAAAAAATTTTAAAAGATACAGAAATTATAAAAGGATATGACAAAGAGGATGAACTTATTTTCTTTGAAAAAAATGAACTTGATGCTTTAAAACCAGAAAACGATGGAGATATTGAAATTGTTTCTTTTGTTCCACTTAAAGAGATTGAACCTAAGTATTATCAAAAAACGTATTTTTTATTGCCTTTGAAAAAAAATAAAGCTTATTTTATTCTTTGGCAAGTTTTAAATAAACAAAAATATGTTGCTCTTTGTAAAATGGTTTTTCACAATAAGTTTACCTATGCTATTTTAAGATGTTCAGAAGATATCTTTTTGATTACAACATTATTTTTTGAAGAAGAAATGAAAGATGTTCCAGTAGTTTCAAGTCCGAAGTTGGGAAATAAAGAGTTGGAACTTGCTTCTTTATTAGTGGATAAAATGAAGGGGCATTTTGAACCAGATAAATATAAAGACGAATATCAGAATAGTCTTTTGAAAGCTATTAAAGATAAAGTAAAGGGGAAAAAGATGAAAAAAAGTAAAAAGAAAAAAACACAGGATATTTCATCTTTGATGGAAGCTTTAGAAAAGAGTTTGAAAGAATGAAAGATTTGTTTTTTCAAGATTTTTCTCCGATGTTGTTAAGTGAAGCTTTTAACCCTTTTACTTCTAAATCTTATCTTTATGAAATGAAATATGATGGGATTCGAGCTTTACTTTTTGTAAGTTCAAAAAGTTTTAAAATTATGAGTAGAAATCATCAAGATATGACTTTGTTGTTTCCAGAACTTAAAGAGATTCAAAGTCTTGTTTCTGATAAAGTGATTTTTGATGGAGAGATTGTTTCTTTTAAAGAGCACAAACCGAGTTTTTTAGAACTTCAAAAACGATTGCATATAAAAAAATCTCCTAGGATTATGGAAATGGCTAATACTCATCCTGTGGTATTTGTTTGTTTTGATATTCTTTATGAAAAGAAATCTTTGGTAAAAAAGTCTTTAATAGATAGGAAAAAAACTTTAAATAAATATAAAAATACTTCTTTCTTTTTTAAAGCAAGTATTTTTGATGATGGAATAAAGTTGTTTCAAAAAGTCAAAAAGTTAGAATTAGAAGGAATTGTGGCTAAAAAGAAAGATAGTTTATATGAAATTAATGAAAGAACTTCAGACTGGATAAAAATTAAGAATTTGCAAAGAGAAGAATTTTATATTTTAGGGTATTCATATCATGAGAATACACCTTTTGTTTCTTTATATTTAGGAGAAGAAAGGGAGAATACTTTTTATTTTGTTGGAAAAGTTTCTGTTTCTAAAAAGAAAATTTTATCTGTGTTGAAAAAAATGCCAAAAAGAAAAAAATCTTGTTTTCAAGATTTTCGTGATCAAAGCGTGATTTATCTATCTCCTAAATATCGTTCTTTAATAGAATTTTTAGAAAAAAGTTCTAATGGAAAATTAAGACATCCAGTATTTCTTAACTTAGTCGATTTTGACTAAGACTTTTTCTGTGGAACAAAGACGATCAATAGATACTTCTAAAACGGAGGCAATATTATATAATACAGGAACACTTACTCCTTTTCCTGTTTCATTTTCTAGGTTAGCAATTTGAGTGGTGGTGATACCTACTAATTCGGCTAATTTGGCTTGAGTTATGCTTTCACCAGGATGAGTGAGATTGTATGCATTACGATAGAATTTAACATTTTTGCCAATAACGCAAAAAATTTCATTTTTTTTCTCGTTTAGATAAAGTTTCATTTTACATCACCATTATTATTTTATGAAATATTTAAATGTTAGGAAATCGTTTTAAAATTGTTGTTTGAACTTGTATTAATAACTTTTTTGAATTTTAAGTATAAGTTTTATAATTTTTGAGAAATTTTTAGTTTACTTTTGGTGAATAT
>CALVXT010000071.1 GCA_944371545.1 uncultured Bacilli bacterium
TCTAATACTTCGTCGATACCTACGCGTATAAAGGACTTTCACCTCCTAGATATATGCCATGCACGGCACACAAAAAATAAGAACACTTGGTTCTTAAATTTTTTTGATTTCTCTAATTTCAGAAATTGGAATTGCTTTCCCGTCCATTGTTAAAAGTGACGTACCTGTTTTACCTACTAAAGTTTCTTCACTTACTCCATCTTTAGTAACAATTTCAACTTGACTCTTATAAACAAAATTTTTGCTATGAAAAATATTATCTATATCTTTTAAAATATCTCTGGTATCCTTACGATCACCTAACAATTTACTATAAAACAAATCTTTGTTATTTTGAATTTTTTTCTCAATTGGACTAACAAATACTTTTGGTAATTCTTTCATAAAAATTTTTCCCCTCTCTAATTTATTTTATGATTAAAATAAATTATCTTGTACCATAATAAAAATATGGAAAAGAAATTTGATTGGAAAAACCTATTTTTTATTATTCCCTTTTTAATTCTAATAAGTATGAGCTTGCTTTTAATGTATCATGCTGGATTCATTAGTAATCTTTATCAAAATAATTTTGAAAAGCAGCTTTTATGGTTTGGAATTGGTTTTCTCATACTTATTTTTTTCAAATTTTTCCCTATAAAACTTCTTTTTAAATATAGTTTATTCTTATATATAATAAATGTTCTTTTATTAATTTTAGTACTATTTATAGGGAAAAACATTAATGGCGCTAAAGCTTGGATCGATTTAAAATATTTTACTATTCAACCAAGCGAATTTATGAAAATCTCCTATTCCCTTTATTTAGCTTATTTATGTTCTAAAAAAAAGTTTTTTCGTTGGCGAGATGAAATAAAGTTTATTCTTTATGTTTTACTCCTTTTTGCTATTCCAGCAATTCTAGTTTTCTTAGAACCAGATACTGGCGCAATTATTTTTTATTTCTTTATTACTTTAGTTTTACTTTGGAATTCACGAATTCACAAAAGATGGTTTGTAATTTTTGGGATTTTTGTCATTAGCTTAATTGGCGGTTTTTTCTATCTTTATTTTTGGCAAAAAGATTTACTAATATCTTTGATAGGAACAACTTTCTTTTATAGAGTAGACAGATTATTTTCACTAGGTAATGGTATGCAAATAGAAAACGCTTTAATTGCACTTGGAAGTGCCCCTTTATGGCGTTTTTCTCTAACTGAAACAGGTATTTATATTCCCGAAGCTCCAACAGATTTCATTTTCGCACTAACTAGTAACGTTTTTGGAATTACTGGAAATATCATAATTTTATTGTGTTTTTTAATGTTAGATTTCTATTTTATAAATTATGCAAAAAAAATAAAGAAAAAAGAATATCGATTATTTCTCTATTCTTTTCTAGTCATTTTTATTTTAAGTCAACTTATAAACATAAGTATGAACATTGGAATTTTTCCAATTATTGGTATTCCGTTACCATTTTTAAGCTATGGTGGATCATCAACCATTGTTCTATTCATTTACTTAGCTATTATTTTTCAAACAAATGCTTTTAAAAGAAAAAAAAGAATAAATAGTATTTAAACAACTTTTTATTTAATCTTAATACTAAAATTCTTTTTTTAAATAAATTCTCTTAGCAATTTCATAAGAAAGAATAAGAACAATCCAAAGACCTATTCCAAGTAGCCAAGGTAGATATTGTTTTAAAAAGACAACTACACTTTCTGGAATAGATAATGAAACATTTTGAAGAACAAATCCTATAAAAAAACTTCCTAAAAAAATGCCTACAAATAATCCAATTCGACCCTTTTCTACTCCAAATTTAATAAATAAAGGATATAAAATAGCTTGAATGAACAAAATCGATCCACCACATCCAAGTAATAAAAAAAGTGTTTTTTCAAAATCAAAATTTTGATTTACCATACCAACTAGAAATGCAATCAAAAAAGTTCCTAGTAAAGCAACTATCAAAAGTAAAATACTTCCAACATACTTAGATAATACAACATCTTTCTTTTCTAAAGATAAAGTAACTGCATAAGCATCCCATTTATTATACTCATCATAACTAAAAGTAGTCATAAACATCATCATACTAATAAATGCAGGGACAAAATATAAAAAATCATTTCCTTGTAAAGCAATTAAACCAAAAGCAACCAAAAATAATAAAATATGCCTTGCATTTCCTTTAATAAGCAAAAAATCTTTTAAAATAAGTCCTTTCATAAAACGCATCCTTTCACAAGTAAAACCATTAATTCTTCCAAAGTAATTTTATCCAAAATCATTTTAGGATATTTCTTTTTAAGAACTTGAGAGTTCTTAACTAAAATTTCATACCCATATTTATTTTTCAAAAATCGAATAACATCTTCTTTTTTTATGGAAGAAAATTCCTCAATTCCACATTTTAAAATTCCATAATTATCCATAATATCATCACGAGTTTCTTCCAAAACAATATGACCTTTATCCAAAAATAATATATAATCAGCAATATGTTCTAAATCTGAAGTAATATGTGTAGAAAGCAAAATTGTATGTTCTTCATCTTGAATAAAATCTAAAAATAAATCAAGCACTTCTTTTCGTACAATTGGATCAAGCCCACTAGTTGGTTCATCTAAAATTAAAAATTTTGGATGATGTGCTAAAGAGGTAGCAATTTCCAGTTTTTTGCGCATTCCCTTAGATAAAGTTTTAATAGCTTTATTTCTAGGTAAAGAAAACTTATCTAAATAAGAAAAGAACAATCCTGGATCCCAATTTTTATACAGATTTTTCATAATTTTATGAATATCATTCGCGGTCATTACTTCTGGAAAAAAAGAATTATCTAAAACAACGCCAATATCTTCTTTTATTTCACGAGCTTCTTCATTCATATCACGACCAAATATTTGAATACTTCCTTCACTCTGAATAATTCCTAATAAAGATTTTATAAAGGTCGTTTTACCTGCTCCATTCTCTCCAATTAAACCAATAATCACTCCACCTGGAAAATGTGTAGAAATTGGCCCTAAAACAAAATCAGAATAACTTTTTTGTAAATTCTTTACTTCAAGTATATTTTTCATTATTTTTCTCTCCCATCTAAATATTCTAAAATTTCCTTTATTTGCTCTAAAGGCACATGAAGACTTTTTGCAATATTCAAAGCTTTTTCTAAATAGTCTTCCATTTCTTTTAATTTTTCTTCACGCATCAATTCTCTATTTCTTGGTGCAACAAAGCTTCCTTTTCCATGACGTGTAATAATATACCCTTCACTTTCCAATTCATCATAAGCTTTTTTAACCGTCATCACACTGATATGAAGATCTAAAGCTAAACTCCGAATACTTGGTAATAACTCATCTTCTTGTAACTCATTATTCATAATCTGTTCAACAATCCATTTTTTAATTTGTTCATAAATCGGAACAGAACTACTATTACTAAGTAAAATTTTCATGAATCCCTCCAAACTGTTATACAAAGTATATAACAGTATATAACACTTGTCAATAAAATATGTTTAATTACCAAATTATAACAAGTTAAAATGAGGAATTATCATAAATTTTCATTCTCTCTAAATACTCATTAAAACCTCTAAAATTCTTTATAAAGCAAAAAAAATAGCAACAGATTTGTTGTTATTTTTTATAACTTTATACTAAAAAATAATAGATTTAAATTTTTTTCATATCTTTCATAACATTATCAATAATTAATTTTAATCCTACAACCACAATGTAAGCAACAAATAAAGTACAAATTAAAACAGCTAAACCATCAGAATTAAGTGGAGTCAGATGAAGAAGCTTTTGAAACAAATACGTTGCCATAAAATATCCTACGGCTGTAGTTGTACATAGAAAAGTACTTAAACGATTAAATGGTCGGCAAGATTCAATAACTGCAAATACACTTACCCCACCAATAGTTAAATACTGAATAGTAAGCATCATATCTTCATTTATATTAAGTCCAGCTCTCATAAAAGTCAAAACAACTAAACAAAGGATAATCGTCAAAGCATATGGTGAAGCATTTTTTAAAACAGTTTTCAAAAAACTTCCTTCAATTGGTTTATCATTTCGTTTAAAGGATAAGAAAAATGATGTATATCCTTCAATAGCTAAATCTATCAAAGTAATTTGAATTGGAATAAATGGAAAAGGTGTATTCGTAATAATATTAAAGATAGATAATAAAACTGAATAAATAGTTTTAATAAAGAAAATTCTAGCCACATTCGTAATGTTATTAACTACTCTTCTTCCTTCCATTAAAACATCTTTAAGAACACTAAAATCTGAATTTAATAAAACAATCTGTGAAACTTGTCTTGCTACATCACTTGCTTCAGGTAAAGTAATACTGCAATCTGCTTGTTTTAAAGCAATCACGTCATTTACACCATCTCCAGTCATGGCAACTGTTCTACCTTGGCTTTGCAAAGCTTCAACAATAAGTTTTTTTTGATGAGGCAAAACACGAGCAAAAATACTATAATCATTAACAATCGATGCAATATCCTCATCATTCATAACGGTAGATAAATCAATATAAGAATTATAATCTTCCAAGCCAGCTTTCTTAGCAATACTAGAGACAGTCAAAGGATTATCACCGGAAATAATTTTAATATCCACTTGTTGCTTTTTAAAGAATCCTAACATTTCCTTAGCATTTTTTCTTAATGGATCATCTAACTCAATAAAACCAATCATTTTTAAATCTTTTAATCCATCTTCTTCAATAGCTTCTTTAGAATGAGCAATTCCTAAAACTCTTTTTCCTTCTTTTTGCAAATCTAAAACTCGCTTAGGTAATTTCATATCACTTCGTTCGATAAGTCTTTCAGGTGCCCCAATAACAATTGAACCAATCTCTTTAAAAGTTATACTACTCCATTTTCTCTCAGAAGAGAAAGCTACTCTATTCGTAACCTCATATTGTTCATTTCCTTTAAAATAATCCTTAATGGCATCAAAAGTTGCATTAGCCCCTTCCATACTATTAACAAACGCGCACATCACATCATCAACAGGTTTAGATAAAACATTCTCATTAACAACCCAATAATCACTAACACGCATTCTTCCTTCAGTAATCGTTCCAGTTTTATCTAAACATAAAGTATCCACATGAGCAAGTGTTTCCACGCTATATAAATCCTGTACTAAAACTTTTTTCTTAGCAAGTTTAATAACTCCCGTAGCTAAAGAAATCGTAATTAAAAGCATAAGTCCCTTAGGAAGCATTCCTAAAAGAGCTGCAGCCGTTGTAACCACAGAATCAAATTCTCCAGCATTTCTCAAAAAATAAGCTTCAACAAAAAGCAAAACACCAATTGGAATAATAGCGAAACTTGTCGCACGAGTCACTTTTTTCATCGAATTTACAAGCTCTGATTCTGCTCTTTTATATTTTTTGGTTTCACTAGTAATATGAGAAGCAAAATTGTCATTACCAACTTTAACAACCTTAGCATAACCTTTTCCACTAACAACATAACTACCAGATAATAAAGAGTCATCTTTCATTTTCAAAATAGAGTCCGATTCTCCAGTAAGCAAGGATTCATTTACTTCAATCTCACCATCAAGCATTACCGAATCTGAGACAATTTGAGAACCAATTTCCAATAGCATCACATCGTCTAAAACAAGTTCATCCATTTTAATTTCTTGTTCTTCACCATCTCGAACAACTTTAACTTTACTTTCTTTTAAAACACTCAATTTTTTAACCAGATTTCGAGCATGAATTTCCTGATAAATTCCAATGGCACAATTCAAAATAATAATCGCCATATAAAATAAATTAGAATAAGCTCCAACATAAACTAAAGCAATGGCTATCAAAACATTAAAAAGATTAAATAAAGTAAAAACATTATCACGAACAATTTCCCAATTGCTTCTAGTTTTATCATCATCTATTTTATTTACCTGTCCTTTTAAAATTCTATTCTGCACTTGTTTTTCCGTTAAACCAGTTATTTTTTCTTTCATTAAATACACCACCGTTTAAATCTATTATATCAATGCATAAAAAAAATAGAAAGAAAAAACAATAAATTAGGCATATAATCTACGTACTTTTTTTAAATTAACATAATTTATACAAGGAGGGATCTTATGTCTACAGAAATATTAACAATGATCACAATAGTGGTAACTATTTTATTTGGATGTCTTTCAAAAAAAATAAGCTGGTTTAAAAACTATATGATTCCACTTCAAAATCTAACAATTGGCATAATTTTTGCATTAGTAGAATGGATTATTACCAAAAATTTTAATCTTGCGATTGCCATGAGTGGATTAATGGCTGGTGGAACTTATGATTTAGCTAAGAATTTAAAATTAGCTTATGAAGAGTTCACAAAAAAAGATGAAACTACAGACACTCTCCAATAAAAAATAAAGATCGGTCTAAAAAAGATCGATCTTTTCATATAATTCAACTAAGTTTTTGAATTTCCTGTTTGCTTAACCCGGTAACCTTAGATATTTCATCAATGGATAACTTACCAATTAATTTTTGAGCAATTAAAGTTTTTTCACTTTTAATTCCTTGAGCCATTCCGCTAGCTAACCCTTCTTTTTTAGCTTCGCGTTTCCACTTGTCTTGTATATTTTTCATTTCTTTTGTTTCTTCGTCATAAAGAAATTTTCGTATTTGAGTAACAAC
>CALVXT010000072.1 GCA_944371545.1 uncultured Bacilli bacterium
GGTGAAAGATTTGCCAAATACATTGAAATATAAAAAAGCTAATACAGCAAAGTGTATTAACATTTGTTCTTTGAAAAATTTAATAATATTTAAAAATTTACACACTAGACTTGACAAGCCCAAAAAAAATGTTTTATATTAGTTATAAGAAGGTGATTTTTTGAAAAAAATGAAATTTTGGATTTTGATAAGTACCATTACAATTTTAGCTTTATTACTTGCTGGAACAAATTATTATTGGTACCGTGCTTTAAAACGAGAAGAAGAAACACTAAAAATTGCTTTAATTCCAACGCTTTCCAATGATTATTTTACAAATCAGCTTGCTTTAACAAATCAAGCTAAAATAAAAGGAGATTATGAGTATAAAAAATGGCAGCAATATGCGACTTATAATGATCCTTGGTATCAAGAAACGATTGACACACTTTATCACATGGAACCGTTAGACATTCCTTTAATAAATCAAAATCCTGATTATCCAAATGGTTGTGAAGCAGCTGCTGCTACGATGCTTTTAAATTACTTAGGTATTGATATAACCTTAGAAGATTTTATTAACAACTACTTACCTATGAGTGATGTGTATGAAAAAGATGGTATAAGATACGGACCAAATCCAGCTGTTTCTTACGCAGGAAATCCTGCTGATACCTCTCGTGGCTGGGGCACATTTGAACCAGTCATAGCTAATGCAATTACAAGCATATTAAAAGAGCAGAAAAAAGAAAACCCAAAATTAGAATATAACATTTATGAAAATGCTGAGAAATACTCGCTTAAAATTGCCGCTAATCAACTAACCAATACGTTTACACCATTCTTAATTTGGACAACCATTGACTATACAGAAGCAAAAGATATTTATGAATGGTTTAGTTATGATAAGAAAAGCACTTATACATATCCCAAAAATAGTCATGTCGTTGTCATTACAGGAGTGGACGAAAACTACTATTATATTAATGATCCATTAAAAAATGAAAAAAATATTCCTATTGAAAAAGATTTATTAGAAACAAGTTTTGATTCTTTAGGAAGACAATTACTGCTTGTTGAAATCTATGAACTTCCCGAAGATTTTATAAATGAATCCAACTATAATGAAACAAGCCAATAAAAAAGCCAGAAATTTTTCTGGCCTTTTATTTTCTTTTGGTATATTTTACATCGCTTAAATATTTATTTAAAGCAACTAACGCAAGTAAGGTAGAAACTAGAACACCTAATGTTGCTTGGTAAGCAATTGTTACCCCTAATGAAATATCACATGTACTAATTTGAATGACATTTTCTATTAAACCAAATACTATTAAGAAGCCTAAAATACCAGCCCCTATAGCAAATGGAATGGCTCTTAAAAAAGCCGAACCAACACTTAAATTTCTATTAACCGCTTTAGAACCTGTTTTTAAAACAATAACGGTATTTAAAAGAGTTGGAATTAAACAGCACATTGCTCCACCAATATAGTTTGGAATGGCATCTTCCGTATTTACCCCAACTAAAGCTGTTAGAATACTACCTAAAATAAACCCAACAACAATACCTGGAATTAATAATTTGAATTTTTCTTTTCCTTTCATAAACTCTCCTACAATTCTTTAAAAACTGGTTTACCTGTATAAACAACCGTTTTTTCTTCACCTTTCATTACCCTTAAAGCTCCAGCTGCTAAGGCTTCTAATTCAAACTCACCTGGCATTACTACAACAGGCGCTAACTTAGAAATATATTTTTTTATTTTACGATCAACATAAGAATCGTTTGAAATTCCACCTGTTAAAATAATGGCACTGCAATTGCATTTTAAAGCCACATACATTGCGCCTACTTGTTTAGCAATTTGATAAACCATTGCATCTACAATTGTTTGAGCTTTTTGATCACCTTTTTTGACACGAGCTAAAATTTCTCTAATATCATTTGTCCCAAGCCAAGCCATCAAGCCGCCATTTTTACCAATTAAGCCATATATTTCTTTTTCGGTATACTTATTGCTAAAACAAAGTTTAGCTAAGGCTTTGGCTGGAACAAAGCCACTTCTTGTTGGAGCCATTGGACCATCACCATTTACAATATCATTTGAGTCAATCATTTTGCCATGATTATGAGCTGTAATTGAAATACCGCCTCCTAAATGACAAATAATTAAATTCAAGTCTTTGTATTTTTTTCCGATTTTTTTAGCATAACGAATTCCAATTTCTTTTTGATTTAAAGCATGAATTCGGCTTTCACGGTAAATTTCTGGAATACCAGTAATTCTCGCTTCCGTGATAAATTCATCAACATCTGGCGGATTAACACAAAAAGAAGGTTTATCATATTTTTGACCAAGTTCATAGGCGATTGTAATTCCCAAGGCTGATGGATGTTTTACGGTATACATCATTTTGGCATGTTTATACATAATCGGGTTTATTTGATAAGTTCCCCCAACGCATGAAACAAGGCCACCACCACGACCAGCAAAAGCATCGATAGATTCCATAGAAATTTTCTTAGCTTGTAAAACTTTAATAATAACCTCTTCCCTGAAATCTTTTTGATCAGCAATTTCTTTAAATGGAGCTAGTTCTTCAACACTGTGCGAGATACTCTCCCGTAAAATACATTTTCCGTTATCAAAAACTCCTATTTTAGTACTAGTTGAACCAGGGTTTATAGAAAGAATTCTAATGACATCTTTTTTCATTTTTGTTTTTCTCCAGCCCGAACTACCGAAAAGACAATATTTCCGACTAATTCATCTACTGGAGCTCCTCTTGAGCAATCACTACAAATTTTTCTAAAACCTTGGAGTAAAGGTCCGTAAGCACTTGAATGACCAAATTGTTGAACTAATTTAACTCCAATATTCCCCGCATTCAAATCAGGGAAAATTAAAATATTGGCCTTTCCAGCTACTTCACTTTCTCTTTTAACTTTTTTAGCAGCAACTTCAGGAACGATTGCAGTATCTAATTGAAATTCACCATCAATTTTTAAATCAGGTCTTTTTTCTTTAGCAATTTTTACCGCACTGACAACTTTATCAATTAACTCACCTTGACCAGAGCCAAGAGTTGAATAAGATAGTAGTGCACATCTTGGTTCCCATCCAGTAACGGCCTGAATCGTATCACACGTCGCAATAGCAATTGAGGCAAGTTCCGAAGCACTTGGATTTGTGCATACCGCACAGTCAGCTAAAGCGATTAAATTACCACCATCACTAAATGTATAATCAGGTAACTGAGCAATTCCAACTGAGGAAATTGTGTCTAAATTATTTTCCAATCCAACAATCGTTTGAGCAGCATAGACAAAATCACCAGAAGTACTATTAATACCAGCAAACGTTACTTCTACTTCATCTACAGCTTCCATAACTAAAGCGTAATATAATGGATCATTCATTCTGCGGCGCAATGATTTTTCTCCATAGATAATATTTGAAAGTTTTAAGTATTTAGTAAGGATTTTGTTAGTATAGGCTTCATCTGTGATGTCAATAAATTCCCATTTGGAATAGTCATAGTTATTTTCTTCACAAATTTTTTTTACTTCATCTATGTGTCCAACAATATATACACTACAATATCCTTCATCACTAGCAATAGATATCGCATTTAACATTTTAACATCGTTAGCTTCAGGAAAAGCAACCCGAACAGGATTACTTTTCGCTTTAGCTTTAACACTATCCATTAAATTCATAAAAACCCTCCTTAGCGATAAATATAGTCACCATCTTCATAACGAGGAGGAATGACTGGAATAAGTAAATAAGAATCATATTTACCACCCGTATGAATAACATGTTTTCCTTTATTATCTGGAAGCCATGCTAGAGGTTCAAACCAAGGGTCACGAATATAACGACCAGCAATTTGAATCCGTAATTTCTGACCTTTATGCCAAATACGAGAAATTGGCCAAATTTCAATATCAACTGGAACAATTTCACCTGGTTTTAATTTTTCAACGCGATCATGAGTGTGTACTGGTTGATATTCAGTTGATAATTCTTCATCAAGATGGCGAGCAGAAACCCGCATTTTACCCCATGAGCCAGGGTGTTTTTCGGTTCCAAAAATTGTAATTGGAAGTTCTTCACCTTTCGTTGAAGTTTTTTTGATATTAACAAATAAATCCATGTCATCATGACCTTCTGCTTCAACCCATAAGCGAAGTTTCATATAACCAGTAAGTTCAGTATCTTTTCTAAAGGTATATTCAAAGTTTGTTTCCCCTTTGATAGGATCATAGCTAACTTTAGCCGCTTCTTTTACTGGAGCATCACCAATTTTACCATTTTTGGCATTTAAGTAAATTTTCTTATATTCTGTTCTAGCTAAAGGCCATTCATTTTCAGGACGATCAGTTTGATAAGGATATTCAAAAGCATCCATAACTTCAATCCGAATTTTTGGCGTTAATTCCCAACCATTATAAATATTTTTTAAATAACGGTCAAAAAAACGTTTTAAATCAGCTAAACCTTTTGGTGAATATGTATCAGGCCATTCAAAAACTTGGTGTGAACGCATCCATTTTTTATGGGTTCTAATTTTGTTAAATCCTTCCCAACTTCCTCTTAAATGGAAATGATTCCAGTTACATGTTACATAAGTTGGAATAGTAATTTTTTCATAATGAGGGATTTTATCTTGCCAATATGGACTTGTAACAAATGGTTCTTTTTGACACATTTTAGCCATATTATCAATATAACCTTTTCCCATTGTACCATAAACGATAGAGGCACCAAATAAGCCTGGAATACCACCTTCCATTAAGGATTCACGGTACATATCGCCAGTTGCTTCCCAAGGCGCTATACAAGTTAAATGTGGAGGTTGTTCAGCCGCAACACGCCACTGACTCATAGCAACACCAGAGTTACCAAACATCGCAATTTTTCCTGTACACCAAGGTTGTGTAGCAGCCCATTCAATAAAGTCATAACCGTCTCTTCCGTCTTGTGTACCAAACGTTTGGAAATCTCCTTCGGAATTACCAATACCTCTTGGGTCTACGTTAGCTACAGCATACCCTTCATAGCACCAATAAAGTGGGTCTGAAGATTCAAATTTACATACGTCAGAAACCGTTCCTTTAGGACATCCCATTGGTCTCATTCTTTGAATAGGTTGATCCCAAGGACGTTTACCAAAGAATGACCAAGAAATAATTAATGGTACAGGTTCATCTAATGCAGTTTTTGGAATATAAATATCCGCATAAATTGTTATGCCATCACGCATTTTGATAGCTTGGTCTTGCATACACAAAACCTTTCCTTCTTCATCAATTGGATATGTTTCTTGACGAATTGGACTTTCTACACAATAGTTCATTGCTTCTTCACGCGGAACTTTAGCAAATTCTTCGGCTGGAATAGGTTCAGCCATTTTAGTGAAAATAACATCACAACTAGAGCCGTCAAGATAAGTTACTTTCACGATTTTTTCGTCACGTTTTGGTTCTTCGGTGACAAAAGTCATTTCTTCCTTTTCTTCTTTCATTTTTTACCTCTCTATTCTTTTATTCTATACTTTTGTCTAAAATTTCTGCAGCATCCTCAATTGTTTTTGCATGCATGAAATCAGTGTATTTTACATACGTATCATACTCATCTTCAAAAGAAGCAATTATGCCAGCCATTTCTAAAGATTTTAAGCCCAAATTTGCAACAAGGGTATCTTTTGATAATTCGCTTGGATTTTTCTTTAATGCTGCTGCTGTTCTTTCAATAAGTTTTTGCAAAATTTCTTCCTTCATTTCTACTCCTTTCTTCCAAAATATGGTATATTTTATTTAGGTGATTCTAATGAATTTTGAAATTGGTACAGATATTTTAAATATTAAAAGACTTGAAAATATATTAAAAAAATACCCTCATTTTATTAATAAGTATTACACAAAAGAGGAAATCAAAATTGCTTCAAGCCTTAAAAATCCCCTATCTTTTTATGCGACTCGCTTCGCAGCCAAAGAAGCTATTTTTAAAGCCTTAAAAGGGAAATTTGATTTTAGTGAAATAGAAATACTTAAAAATATGGATGGTAGTCCTAATCCCAAAATCCTTAATCACAATGATATTAAAATAAAGTTGTCATTATCTTATGAAGAAGACTATGCCATTGCTTATTGCTTCGTCCTATTTTAATACCCTACATTCATTTTAACATAATCTATATATTTAAGTAAATATTTTTACTGCTTTTTCACGCAAAAAAAGTAGCATTGACAAGATGCTACTCTAGTTTCGAATCATCACCCACTTTAGTCGAAGCAGTGATGCTTACCTGAAGTTTTCTTTCTTCATACGATCGTACACTTAATAGCGATAAGACCTCGAAAGGCATTCACAAAAAGTTTAAAATAAATCATTAAACCCAAGGGCGCGTTCATATACTAAAATACAAACTCCGAATAACAAGAAATAAGCCGTTGCAGATTCCCTATAATTCATTGCCAAAACTATTAAGTAATTATACTTTATCACAAAAAATATCAAATTGCAAGTACCTTTAGTTAATTTTGTATAGTCACGTGTTACTATTCACGGCCAAAGATTTGTAACACACAAAAAAGTTAGCAATTATTAGGCTAATTTTTTTGATTGTTTAG
>CALVXT010000073.1 GCA_944371545.1 uncultured Bacilli bacterium
AATTCATCAGGTATTAACTTTACTGAAGTATATGCTGAGTATAACTATTCACCCCTTACAAACTAGTACACAGCGTAAAGTTTTCTCTTTTAAACTATTTCACTCTTTTTTTCTGTACTATCCAAACAACTCTACTATATAATACCATTCTCCATCAAAGCCTACTGCAATTCCAGCCTGTGTAATATCAGTCGCCGTCATATTTAGATAATGATCATTTGAATTAGTAAAGCGACTATGAAAATTATCTGCACTTAATATTCTATCAGAATCATAGTTTTCTCTCAAAGCTAGTTCATTTACAGTATAAAAAGGCATATTATTACTAATCCGATAATGATAATCCCCATTAACATTGAAATCATAATTTTGCATAATTTCTGAAATTCTTAGCATTGCACTTAATTCTAAAGATTTACTATAATTTAATTGATTTAAACCTCTAGATGCTCTTAAAGAATTAATTTTATTAAAAACTTCCATAGCAACATTTGCATATTGATCATAACTTGTTGTATCAATTTTTCTAACTGCATACAAAGTTAGATTATTTGTTAGAGTTAAAGTCGTACTTGTATTATATAAAATATTTGCACTTGAAGCATCTGTAGTATACCCTACACTTGTATAAAAATCACGATTTAAATCAGGTAAAGTAACAGTACAAGATGAACTCGTATTATAAGCACTACAACTCCTTGTTTGAGTACCAATAAATGCACCATTTCCATTTATTGTAACCGTATAATTTTGTCTTGTAATTGCATAATAAGTTCTATTTGCACTTAAAGTAACATTCATACCGCTAGTCAAAGAAGGGCTAGTAGAATCTTTACTTAAACTCCATCCTAAAAATTCTCTATTTGTAGTAATAGAAGGCAACGTAATAGTGCAAGAATTTGAAGAAGTACTACAACTTAAAGTCTCAGGAGTTGTTCCTTCTGCTCCATTTAAATCAAAAGAAGCTTGAAAAGTTCTAATTTCTTCATCATTAAAAAAATCATCACCTTCATCGTCAATTATATCATCATCCGAAATAATATTATTTTCATCATCAATTATTTCATTATCTAAATTTTCTTCATTTTTTTCTTCAAAATTCTCTTCTTGATTATTTTCATCTAAAGAAGAATCCGGATCACTATAGCCAGGCCATAGCTTCATTCTATCTAACAATATATCAATTTTTTCTTTTTCAAAAAAATGAGGAATACAAAAATATATACATATACTAGTTAATAAAATAGAAAAAATAATTAAAGCACTTTTTTCTTTCATTTTTTATTCCTCTATTCTTTTTTTATTATAACTTTTTTCTTTCTTTTTTTCAATTGATATTCTAACCTATTTATGGTATATTTTTTCATAGGATGTGATCATAAATGAACAAAATAAACTTGAAGAAATTTGCGACAAATCTTGTTTTAATAATAGGATACATATTTATACTACCTTGGTTAAGTGTTAACATTTTTAATTTGTTAAACTTAGATCTAACTAACAATTTTATTTATTTACTTTTAAATTTATCCGTCTATCTTATTTCTTTAATTATTTTACTTATTGTGTATCGCAAAAGTATTTTTAAAGAATTTAAAGATTTTATTAAAAACTTTTTTTCTTTTAGCAAAATAGGAATTAAGTATTGGTTACAAGGTTTAGTATTTATGCTACTCACCAACACAATTATAATTTATATAACAGGTGGAATAGCTGCGAATGAAGAAGGAAACAGATCACTAATCAGTTTATATCCAATTTTTTCAATCATATCAATGTCTATCCTAGGTCCTTTTTTAGAAGAACTTTTATTCAGAAAAGGATTTAAAGAAGCATTTGAAGACAAAAAACAATTTTTAATCGTAAGCTCATTATTATTTGGAAGTGTACACTTACTTGCATCCCTTACAAATTTTGAATGGACACAACTTTTATTTATCATTCCTTATGCTGGCTTTGGCTATTTCTTTGGAAAAGCATACTTAGAAACAAACAACATTTATACCAGTACTTTTGCTCACATGCTTCACAATACGTTATCTGTAATCATTGTACTAATTGGAGTGTAAGATGGAAGAAGAAGTTACAATTACCGAAAAAAAGAAATTAGGTTTTTTAACAAAATTTCTACTAATTCTAATTCTGTTAATTATATGTCTCATTTCTTATATGCACTTTATTGAACCTAAAATATTAATAACAGAAGAAATCGCGATTATTAACCCTTCTCTACCAGATTCTTTCAATGGTTTTAAAATTGTTCAATTTTCAGACATTCATTTCGGAAGAACAACTAACGAAAAAGAAATAGAAAAAGTAGTTGAAGAAATAAACTTAGCTAAACCTGATATATTAGTTTTTACTGGTGATCTCTTCGATTCATACATCAATCTTTCTGAAGAAAACATTACCTTTTTAAAAGAAGAACTTAGTAAAACAACCGCGACAATCGGAAAATACGCAATTAAGGGAGATAGTGATTATTTAAATATTGAAAAATTTGAAGAAATTATGCAAGCAGCTGGTTTTACAATATTAGAAAATCAAAACATTCCAATCTATTATCAAGGAACCACGCCTATTTATTTAAGTGGCATACCATCCGTAACTCAAGGAAATCAAGACTTAACAAAAGCTTTTATAAAAGAAAGTGATGGCAAGTTCTACCAAATTCTACTTACTCATGAGCCTATATTATTTCAAGAAGTAACAAATCAAGCAAATTTAATATTAGCAGGCCATTCATTAGGAGGACTTATAAGAATCCCTTTTCTTGGCGGCTTAATAGAAAAAGAAAATGTTGGAAATTATGAATATGGAAAATATGAAAGCGGATCGGCAACAATGTATGTATCAAACGGAATAGGAACAGAAAATTTAAGTTTTCGCTTTCTCAACATTCCATCAATAACCCTTTACAGATTATATAATTACGAATAGCAACAAAAAAGCACCTTGTTAGGTGTTTTTTGTTTCATCCAAAATATATTTAGTTAAAGCCTTTTTCTCTTCTTCATCTTCTATACTACATAAAAAGCCATCTTGCTCTTCTAAAACTAATGTATTATCTAATAGTTCATCTTGAAAAACTTCATTTAATAAAACATAGTTTTTCTCATTCATTGAAATTCTTTGAACGATAACATATTCCTTTCCATCCATTTCAATAAGATCTAAACTTTCTTCATTCATTATTTAGTCAACTCCTTATTTTTAACCACAACATCATTCACATCATAATATCCATCAATTAAACCAACACTTAAAAGTTGATATCCTTTTTCTAAAAAGAAATTTCTTTCTCTTTCCTCGTGTATCTCAACAATTTCATTATAAGGTGAAACCATAAAAATTTGTTTTACGACTCTAGGAACATCTGGTGCATATAAAGGTTGAGTTTTAGTAGAAACAGAATGAACATTTGGACTCATATAAACAGGAACGTCAAAATTTTTCAAAGTTACTAAATCTCCTAAATTTATATAACTTTCAAAATCAATTTCTTTCACAGAATCTTCCACAGTCAAATCGTTTTTTAAAGGATAAGCTTCTGACAATAAATCACTTTTTTCAAAAGCTAAGAAAAACACAGAAGCAATCGCAATTCTTCGAAAATTCCTTCGAACCGCCATACAAAGATTAAAAGAAGCTTTTCCCTTATCAATATAAGGACTGATCTTTCTTTGTGAAGTCACAGGAACATAATTCAATTCTTTTTGTTCAACCTTTAACGTAGGATAAACTTTTTCATAAAAATTTGGACGTATTTCATCAAATTGTCGACCATTTACTAAACAAGTAAAAATCTCTTGAAGAGATAAATCTTTATCTGGAATATTTAAATCAATTTGTATATTATTTATATCTCTAGAAGTAATTCTTTGAAGACGATTAATCTCTTTAGCAATTACATTCTGATAAGCTAAAGTTTCTTCAGAAAGAGAGATATTATTCGTTTGATATTGATCATATTGATCCATTAAAATATATAGTTTTTCTTTATATATAGCTAAATCTCTAGATCGTTTAGCAACTAATTTTCCACGATTATTAGCATTGGATTCATCAATATGAACTTGAGCCATATCCATATATTTTTTTAAGAAAGTTGGAACTTGAATATCTTGAGTATCTACAGTTGGAGCAATAGACTCCCTTATTGGTTCAAATATAATATCATCATTCTCAATTACTTCATTTTCTTTAATTTGAACTTCCTCTTTATTTTTTGTTTCTAAATTATCTTCACGCGATTCTAAAACAAAATCATTTGATTCAAAAACTATATCATCAACTTTTTTCTCTTCAGACTCTAACAACTTTTCTTGTTCATTAGAAGAAACTAAATTATTCATCAAATTTTCTAAAAAACTATTCACATGATTTTCTCTAAGTTCTTCATAAAACTTTTGAACATATTCCTTATAACTTTCTACCGATTCTCTACGCATTTTTTTTCTAGGAAGAAGATTTTGAGGAATTAACTCTTCTGCTATTTCAAAAAGTTCTTGATAAAAAATATTAACCGCATGTAAAATTTTATACAAATTAATAACTTGGCCTTCTAATCCATCATTATATCTCATAGCATTTTGTCGTTCATAAAAGAAAGCTAAAAATTGAAGCAATTGCAAATATTCTTTTTCCTTTATTGGAGTCTGAGATTTATTTTTTTGTTCTTTCAATTTATAACAAACATTTATCAAATCTAAATATTGAGCTAAATAACCTCTAAATGCATCAATTTTCATTGCTTTTTCATCTGCTGAAGAAGCAATAATATCTTTTTCAACATAAGACAAAGTTTCTTCTAACTGTTCAAGTCTCTCATCAAAAAAGGAAATACTGTTTTGGTTTCTTTTACATTCTTCAATAAAACTATTTGTTTGCTTATAAAGACTATTTATCATATACTCACCTTATTCTTACTTAATTATAACATAGAGTTTTTCAAAAAAAAAGAAGCTTTTTTTCTTATTCTAAATTGATGAAACTTACAGTAAAATAACCATCCGAAGTTTCACATTCTATCTCACTAAGAAAATAATCTGCTATAGAAAAAATACAAGTCATTTTTTCATTTTCATCAAATATTTGAATCGCATCCTCATTTAGCTCAAAATATTCTTTCATCGAAAGCTGAACATCTATTTCCTCTAAAAAATAAACTTGTTTATCTTTCAAAGAGTCAGAAAAATACTCATATAAATTTGTCATTGAATAATGCTTTCCTGACTCATCTTGAAGTTTTAAAAAATCATCAACATATGAATAACTTCCTGTATATTGCATTTCAGCTTCTTCTTTTACCACATAAATATCTACTTCATAATTAGTTGGATTTAATAAATCTAACTTTTTATCTTCATAAATTTTTTCATGAGAAATTCTAAAGTGATTAAAAATAACTCCAATACTAATTCCAATTATTATAAGAAAAAAGAGTAAAACAATATATTTTTTATACTTTTTCATAACTTCTCCTAATTCTAAGAATATTCAATCAAATATAAACCATTACTTTTACTGTTAAACAATATACTAGTCGAATTTAAAGCAATTAATTCTCCTGAATAATTTTTCGTACCATGACCTGGTGCTTCAGCTATAGAATCCTGTGTCCAAACTCCGTTAACATTTCGATAAAAAATAAAATAAGAATAATATGTATAGTTTTTAGACGATCCTTCTCGCTTTGAACCGCTTACATGTAAAACAATAATGTCATTCCCAATATGATTAATAGACCTTGCACTTCCATAATCCGACCAAGAAGACATAGGGATAATCTCTTTACCATTTAATTTAATGGAAGGGGTTGAATACTTATCATTTGTAGTATCTAAAAGAACTTTTGAACCGTTATTTAAACTAATACATGTTCCGTATGTATCCCCTCTTGCAGGATGACAAACAGTCACTCTTCCTTCTTTATCATAACGATCATTCCATGGCTCCCAATAATCTTTTAAGCTTCCACTTCGCTTTTCTCTATATCCTGCATTATAGTAATAATCTACATAACAATTTTTTTGTTTAGTCTTTGAACCACATTCATAATGCAATACAACTTTTGCACGACTTGGATCGTGATACATTCCCAATATACCACCACCAAAAGAAGAAATACCAGCATCAAAAAAATCACTATCAGGTCTTTGAGATACCCAAACTGAATTACCATTTACTTTAACAATCATTATACCAAAACTAGAAGTTTTATTTTTACTTCTATAGTTTGCTCCAGAAAATGCAATTGTATTATTATCAATTCTTACCGCTGCTGTTGTACCAATACCATTTCCATTGTTACCAGTAGAAGTTCCATCATCGGCACGAACAATATGCTGGACAGGCCCATAAGAAACGGTTTTTCCATTAACATTAATTACTTGAGCATCTACTTTTGAACAACGTACAATTGAACAGCTACCGCATCTTCTTTTTCCACCACATGTTTTATCTGCTTCAGATTCAAATCTAACAATTTGAGAAGTATTTAATGGAGAAATAAGACCAGTCAAATATTCTCCAACTCGCGTAATTGTCGGACCACATGCCTGAGTATTACATGTTTTAGAAT
>CALVXT010000074.1 GCA_944371545.1 uncultured Bacilli bacterium
AATCCATGAGGAAAAGTAAACTTAGAAAAAGATAAAGCTAAATTCGCTCTTTTTTTAACATCTTCATGCAACCCCAAAGAACTCCCAATGACAAAGGTAATTGTAGAATAATTCAAAAAAAGTTCATCAATCTTCTTAGCCAAATCTT
Organism: uncultured Bacilli bacterium; assembly: GCA_944371545.1. GTDB lineage: Bacteria > Bacillota_I > Bacilli_A > RF39 > UBA660 > Ventrenecus. Next base: position 149 of record CALVXT010000074.1, read on the forward strand.
CACTAGACATTACACTTCCTAAAATTTCTAAAGTAATTACATAATCACGAGGAGAAATAAAAGGCAACAAATGTTCCTTTTCCTTTTCTAAATTATCCTCATCCTTAACTTCAATAATTTCTATTTTATGATATTTAGATATTCTTTTTTCATAATCCATAATCATTTCTCTTAAATAATTTTCTTTTATTTTACCGACACACAAAATCTTTATCATCGCACACCTTCGTTACTTCGTTTTGCTTAGCACACACGACATCAGAAAAACTCATCTCATATTCTTTAAAAGTTTGAAAAAAAGTTTCCAAAGCTTTTTCTTCTGTATTATTATGTTTTGATAAATGCATTAAAACAATTTTTTTTGTATTTTCACCAATCAATTTTGTCAAATAAAAACTACTATCTTTATTAGATAAATGTCCTAAAGTTCCTAATACTCGTTGCTTAAGCCATTTAGGATAAGGACCTTCCATAAGCATTTCAATATCATGATTACTTTCAATCAAATAATAATTTTTATCTTTCAAAAGTGAAAAATATTTCCGATTCAAATACCCGGTATCTGTAAGATATACCAACGATTCTTGACCATCAGACAGAATAAAGTTTCTAGAATCCGTTACATCATGACTTGTTCGAATTGTTTGAACACGAATAGAATCAATATAAAAATCATCATCATAAATAACAACATTTTCATAATCTTTTAAAAAATCTAAATCATAGAACATTTTCTCAGTCACATAAACCTTAGGATGAAATTTTTTCAAAAAAACTTTTAAAGCACTCACATGATCATCATGAGTATGACTAATTAAAATTGCATCTATATTTGTAGGTTCTTCCTGAATTTCTAAAATTTTTTCTTTAATATATTTAGCATTTTTTCCAATATCAATTAATATTTTTACATTGCCAGATGAAAAGAAGGTAGAATTACCTTCACTTCCACTAGCCAAAACAACAGCTTTCATCTAAATAAACTCCATGGACTATACCACTTACCACCGTGTAATGGATCTCCTCTTGAAAATCCAAAATGCAAGTGGGCTCCGGTCGAAGAACCACTACTACCCATATGACCAATCTGTTGTCCTTTTGAAACGCGATCTCCAACAGAAACCATTAAATCAGTTGTAATATGAGAATACAAAGTATAAAAATTATTCGCATGTTGAACAACAATGTAATTACCATAACTCATACCACACATACTTCCATACCAACCAATATTAGCACATGTAGCATTCGTAGCAACAACAGTTCCATCTTGAGCCGCATAAATTGGTGACCCAAAACCAGTACCAGATATATCCAACGCATTATGGAAATCTCCCCAACGCCACTCATAATCTGTAGTAATAATATATGGAGTAAGAGTCGGCCATGCCCAAGTCATACCTGTATCAATATAATCACCATGTGCACTTCCAATATTATAATTATATGAAGGTCCAACCGAAGTGATTTCTTCCACAGATTCTCTTATAGTAACACTGCTAATTACATTCGCGTCTTGTCCACGTTCACCATTTATAATTCGAACCTCTTGAGTAATTCGCTCTAATCCAGTGACACCTGCTTGAGTAACTTTACTATCTCCTCGCGCCATATTGTAATCAACCACAGTTGATTTCGTAAATGCCTGCTCAACATCCTCAGTAATACGAACCTCTTGATATAAAGTCAAAATAGGATTAATAATTCCATTAGATAAAGTGTCTCCAATAGCTAAAACAGCATTTTCTCCACGATATTTTGGATTAGCTATCAAAAGCTCTCGAACATTTAGTTTACTAGCTTCAGCAATACTAGCTAAAGTATCTCCTTTTTGAACAATATAACTTTGAGTAGGTTCAGTTGTTCCATAAAGTAAATATTGAGTAAGTTCATCAGCATCCGTAAAGATTTTATCGTGAACAGAAACATAAGCACTTTTAATCGTAACAGTTTCTTCAAATTCCATATGATTAATATAAGAACCTACATCCGTAATTTCATCCTGCGTATTATGAATGTAAGCTTGATAATCCGCTTCATCAACAAAGGTAGTAATGAAATTATGTTCAGCTTCATAATAAATATCATCATCTAAAACTTGAATCGTAGTAACTTTTTCCTCCTCATTTTCTGTAGCTGGAGAAGTAATCGTTATTAAATATCCTTGTATAGTAAAATCACTTTTTTCTTTAATTTTTTCATAAACTTCATTAGCAGACGTAATATCTTCATTATAAGTCACATATTCTAAAATATTAAAACCATTAGGAGGATACACCTGGTCTACTTTATAAGTATCTTTGATATCTTGTTGCTCTTCATTAATTAAATTCAAAAGTTCATCTTGATCTTGTATCAATCCAAGTTTCTCACCATCTAAATACACTTGATAAACATTTTGGGGAGTAGCATTTTTATCTGGAAAACCAATCCAAACAAAAAGAATGACAAAAAAAATCGTAACTATTCCTAAAAGTATTTTATCTTTAGTTTTCATAAGCACTCCTTTTAACATTTTCAATTATATCATAAAAAAGAAAGTTCGTAAAATGAACTTTCAACTATTTCAAAGTCAACTTTCGAACAAAAGGTTCACCCTTTAAAGCCAAATATTCATCTTTCTGAAAAGAAGTATTCGCAATTTTTCGAATTTTTCTTAACTCTTGCTCAGACACAATATTCGTATAAGCATTTGCATATTGAATTTGGCCATCATATATTCCTCTTACAATCGCATAACTTGCATTTTTTAAAAATACATCAGCCATCAAAGCATTTTCCATTTGTATTTTTTCTCGAAAAGAAAAAGGACTGTCAAAAAAAGCTTCTCCAAAAGTTTTTTGAACTAAAAATTTTTTATATTGAACATCCCTATCAGATAATAATTCTAAGCCTGCATCTTTTCTTAAATACTTACCATAAATCAAAGAATAAACTTGATTAGGATTTGTTCCATAAATATGTAACTCTTTTGTACTTCGAGATTCGATCTCATCTCTTAATGCTAATTCAAAAGCAAGACGTCTCATTAATTCAAGACCATTCTTACTTAATTTTTTTTCATAATCAGACAGATCTATATCAAAAGGATATACCAAATTTAATTTGTCTGAATGACTAGACCCCCAAATAATATTTCCACCAAAATATTTTTCATGATATAAACCTTCAGAAATATCAACTTCAGGATTTAAAGAACCTCTAGCTTTACAAATATCTTGAAAAAGCTCTTGAAATTCAGGATTTTCATAATAAAAATATAACTTTCTTTTTAAATCAGATTCAAGTACTTGATATACACCATTATTAGTCAAATAAGAAAACAATACTCTAACAAAATCCTCTTCTGTAAATTTTTTTTCTTTTGATAAGCATGTATTTATTTTCATCTCTTCATGTAAATCAATTTTACTCATAATAACCTCCCTAAATTTTCCTTATATTTCTTCCATTGGTGAATATGGTTTAAAACAACTTTTATTCAACTCAAATAAAATTTGAAATAAGCCAGTACTACCACGACGATGCTTAGCAATAATTACATCAACGGGCACGATATTACTTTTATTCTCGGCTGTTTTGGTTTCAAAATAATCTTGACGATTCAAAAATAATACCAAATCAGCATCCTGTTCAATTGAACCAGATTCACGAAGGTCAGCAAGTCTTGGTTGATTAGACTCCCGCCTTTCAGCATTACGTGACAACTGTGCAAGGGCAATAACAGGAACCTTTAATTCCATAGCCATCGTTTTAAAAGCACGAGATATCTCAGAAACTTCGACTTGTCTAGACTCTACTCGACCTCCAGTTGTAACAAGCTGCAAATAATCGATAACAACCAAAGCAAGACCTTTAGGACTAGAGGCAAGACGTCGACATTTCGCCTTGATTTCAGGAGCTGTTACAGATGCATCATCTTCAATATAAATATTCGTATCGGCAAGTTCACTCATGGCTTCTGTATACCGTTTCCAATCATTATCGTTTAACATTCCTGTTTTTAATTTCTCGCCTTCAATCTGCCCAACAGAACTAATCATTCGATTAACAAGCTGTTCAGCACTCATCTCCAAATTAAAAATAGCAACAGCTTTATCCGTACTCATCGCAGCATTTGTCGCAATATTTAAAGCAAAAGCTGTTTTTCCCATACCAGGACGAGCTGCAAGAATAATAAGTTCACCTTCATGTAACCCAGCAGTCGCTTTATCCAAATCTTTAAAACCAGTTGTAATACCTGTTACGACACTTTTATTTTTGCTCATTCTCTCTAAATTTTCATGAGCTTCACGTAAAGCTTCAGTAATAGGTTTAAATTCACTCGTCTTACGTGTACGAATAACATTTAAAAGTTTTTGTTCAGAAGTATCAAGCAAAGTAGTTAAATTTTCTTCCTCATCATACGCATCTGTAACAATATTTGTAGCGGTATCTATAAGCCTTCTTCTGGTAGCCTTGTCCTTAACAATATCCATATAATAATCTAAGTTTGCACTAGTCGCAACAGAATCAATAATCTCACTTAAATATTCAATTCCACCAATAGCATTCAAATTTTTTTGCTTATCCAACTCATTTTTCACAGTTGTAATATCAATAGGCGTATTGCTTTTATATAATGAAACCAATGCTAAAAAGATTTTTTTATGAGCATCACTAAAAAACATATCTTCCGTTAAATTTTCCATAATTTTTTCCATTGCATATGGATTTAAAAAAGTTACACCTAAAACACTCATTTCAGCTTCTAAATTTTGAGGCATTACTCTTGATGCCATAATAATCACCTACTTCTTTAAAACAACTTTTAAAGGGAAAATAACTCTTTTATGAAGTTCAATGGTAACTTCATGAGTTCCTAACGAATCAATCGGATGATCCAACTTTATACATTTTTTATCAATAGAAAATCCCATTTTCTTTAATTCATCACTTATTTGTTTTGTTGAAATCACTCCAAAAACCTTATCTTCTTTTCCAGTTTTCACTTGAAAAACAATTTGTTTTTTTTCTAATTCTTTTTGAATATTTTGAAAATCTTTAACTCGATCTTCCTCTTCTAAATGTCTTTCTAGTAAAGAACGATCTAAAACTTCTTTACTTTTTTTCGTTTCAGGAACAGCCAAACCATTTTTAATTAAATAATTTGTTGCATACCCATCACTTACATTAATGATATCATCTTTTTTTCCTTGACCTTTAACATCTTTTAATAAAATAACTTTCATTAAAAAGACCTCCAATCACAGTACTTATTATATCAAAAATATTTTAGAAATAAATGCTATTTTTTAAAAAAACGCTTTTCATACATTTTCAACATGTTATCTATCTGAGCAATATATTCATCATAACAAATATGACGTATAGTATTAGGATGAAGCTTTTTTCCTAAAGACTTCTCAATATCATTTAAAACCTCAGTCTTAGTAGGTATGAGCACAAAAAGTTCTTTAAACAATTCATAATACTTTGGTATTGATTCTTCCAACACTTCAATTGGTTTACGTCTTTTTCTAGAATCATGCCCATAATTCTCCAAAGCAACAACATAACGAGTTGAATTTAAATCCAAACAAAAACTTCCGTCAAAATCAAAAAAAGGAGCTAAACGAAAAGAAGAATCTTTTAAAATAATAAGGTTACGATAATGCATATCATAATCTCCTAGTAAAAACTGACAAAAAAACAATTTCACAATATCTTGCATAAGAGAAGAAACAATCGCTTCATTATTTAAATCATTTCTAAAAAAATAACATAAAGCTTGATAAATATCTTCCAAATTATATAAATCATAAGATTTTTGAATATAAGATTTATGCTTTCGTTTTAAAACAACTTCTAAAAAATACTTATCTAAAATATTTTTTAAAGAAAACTCTTTTAAATGATGAGGATTATAACTTGTAGAAACAATTCCTTTGTAGCTTTGATATCTAGCCATATCAAGCGATACAGTTGGTATTTCTAAAGCACGCAAAACATAAGTACAAAATAACTGAGAAATAGCTAAAGATTCCAAACAATCTTTAAAATATAATTCCTGACCTTTATAAAATTTTAAAATTTCTCCGCCCTTATCTCTAGGAATATGTTGTGCGACTCTTAAAGAATCCAAAATTATATACCCATCTTCTCGTTCCAAAAAAATCACCTATAAAAAGTATAACAAAAAAAGATACTTTTTAACAAGTATCCTATTTAACATATGGAATTAAAGCCATAAATCTTGCATATTTAATTTGTTCAGCAATATGTCTTTGATGTTTTGCACATGCACCAGTCATACGTCTTGGTAAAATTTTACCTTTTTCACTAATATATTTATTAATAATCATAACATCTTTATAATCAACGCTTTTTCCAGCACACATTTGACATATTTTTTTCTTTTTTCTTCTAAA
>CALVXT010000075.1 GCA_944371545.1 uncultured Bacilli bacterium
TTTATAGTCAATTTTTAAGAGACATTTTCATTGAAAAACTAATTTAAAAATAGAGACATTTTCACTGAAAAGTCACATTTGCTTATATTTTATATCTTATTTTTTTCCTTGTTCTTTCTTTTATTTGTTTGTATACTTTATCTAGGTGATATGATGAAAGTTTTGAGTATTAAAGAACCGTATGCAAGTTTAATTAAAGAAAAGAAAAAATTGATAGAAACTCGAAGTTGGAAAACAAGTTATCGTGGAGAACTTTATATTCATGCAAGTAAAAGTAAAGTGGTTTGTGATGAAAGAAATCTTTTGTCATTACTTTCGATTACAAATTTTCGCTTTGGATTTATTCTTTGTAAATGTAAATTAATCGATTGTATTTATATGACTGAAGAATATGTTGAAGATATGAAAAAAAATCATCCTCAAGAATATTTATGTGGGGAATATAAAGTCGGAAGATATGCTTGGGTTTTAGATGAGATTGAACCTTTAGAAAAACCGATTAAGGCCAAAGGGGCTTTGGGCATTTGGAATTATTATACAGAAAAGGAAATTTTTTCTTTATTAAAAGAAATTCAATATGGATGGATTGATAAAAATCACGAAAAGCACTTTCATATAAAACCAAATTTTGATAAAGAATATTTTTTACAAACTCCTAGAGAAATGATGAAAACAAAAATTGGCGTTTGTTGGGATCAGGTAGAGCTTGAACGATTTTATTTAACTCCAAATGAATGGAATACAAAAACTTTTTATATTATTGCTTATGGTAAAGAAAAGTGTTATACGCATACCTTTTTAACTTTTGAAAAAAATGGGAATTTTTATTGGTTTGAACATGCCTGGGAAAAATTTGCTGGAATTTTTAAATATGGAACTTTAGATTCTTTACTTAAAGATATAAAAGAAAAATTTTTACATTTTGAAGTTCCTGAAGAAGTTGAAGTTTTAGATTTTAAAATTTTTGAATATGAAAAACCTACTTTTCATATTTCAGCAAATGAATTTATGAAATATTGTGAAAAAGGAAAAGAAAATATTTTAGAAAATTAAAAAGCCTTTCCAAAATTTTTGGAAAGGTTTATTTTCTTTTTGATTCAATCTGTTGTAATTCAAAACGATATTTTTGATTTTCTTTATTTACTTCTTTTAGGAAATCTTTCAAAGGTCTTACCCAAAGTTCACTGTTGCCATATAAAGCTCGATAGATAACGAGTTTTTCTAACGTTTCACAATCTTGGGCAATATCTTCTACAATATAATAATCTCCTTTATAATGTCTATAAATTCCTTTTATTTTAATTTCTTCCATTTTTTTTCTTTCTATACATTAAATCTAAAGTAGACAATGTCACCATCTTGCATAATGTAATCTTTTCCTTCTAGATAGAGTTTTCCGGCTTCTTGAACTTTCTTCTCATCTTTTAATTCTTCTAAATCGTTATATTTCATAATTTCAGCTTTAATAAAGCCTCGTTCAATATCACTATGAATTAATCCGGCTGCTTTTTTAGCAATGGTTCCCTTTTTAAATGTCCAAGCACGGCATTCATCTTTTCCAACTGTAAAGAATGTTTGTAGGCCTAGTAAGTCGTATGTTGCGAATATCAATTTATCTAAACCACTGTGAGCAATACCTAATTCTTTTAAAAAGGCTATTTTGTCACTTTCTTCTAATTCTGCAAGTTCGCTTTCTAATTTTGCACACATCACGATGACACTGGCACTTTCTTTACTTGCGTATTTGCTTACTTCTTCAGTATACTGATTTTTTCCTACAACCGCATCTTCTTCATTTACATTTGCGACATAAATTATTGGTTTAGCTGTAATAAAGTTAAAGTTTTTTAAAAGAAGCGCTTCATCTTCATTAAAAGTTATTTGTCTTAATGGGCTGTTTTGCATTAAAGCTTCTTGACATTTTTTTAGAACTTCATACTCAGCAACAGTTTCTTTATCTTTTGTTGTTTGAGCTTTTTTTTCAATTTTTCCTAAACGATTTTCCACAATTTCTAAATCTGATAAAATGAGCTCTACATTAATAATTTCTATATCACTTATAGGATTTACTTTCCCTGATACGTGAATAATGTTTTCATCTTCAAAGCATCTTACTACTTCTACTATGGCATCTACTTCTCTAATATGAGACAAAAATTTGTTTCCTAAACCCTCTCCTTTACTAGCTCCTTTTACAAGACCTGCAATATCTGTAAATTCAAAGGATGTTGGTACGGTACTTTTTGGAAGATATAAATTTTCTAAAAAAGTTAATCTTGAATCTGGTACCGTTACGACCCCAACATTTGGGTCAATTGTAGCGAATGGATAGTTCGCAGCTAAAATATGTTTTTTGGTTATGGCATTAAAAAGAGTTGATTTACCTACATTAGGCAAACCAACTATTCCGGCTTTTAAAGACATAAACACCCTCCTTTTATAAAACGGTTCCTCCGTTAATTCCTAATGGTAATCCTATGATATACCAAAGAACAATTAAAATCAAGAAAACAATTGCAGAAATTGTGGCATAAGGCACTTGATATTTTATTGCTTTGAATAAACCGATAGGTTTTTCTTCGTGGCTATTTTTATTAAGGAAAGCTAAATAGATTACAAAATAGGCCATGACTGGAGTAAGCCCCATTGTAACGCTTTCACCAAAGCGGAAAATTATTTGAGCAAATTCCGGAGTAATTCCAGCATTCATAAATACGGGAATGACTATTGGTGAAATGATACTCCATTTGGAAATTGAAGCTGGTAAAAATAAGGTTGCTATGGCTGATATAATAAACAATAAAATGATTAATGGTAAACCTTCAAAATTGATTACTCTAAAAATACTTGCTAAGTAGGCCACTATAACTGTGCCTATATTTGAATATTTTACCACACTAACAAATAATGATGCAGCAAGGATTAATACTAATGTTTTGCCAATTCCGTCTAAAGAATATCCTAAGGCATCTACAAAATCTTTGTTATTTTTAATTGTTCTTGAACCTAGTCCGTAGAAGAGACCTAAAATCAAGAAAAATATAGTTACAACAAAGACGAATCCGTTAGAAAAAAATGAATTGTAACTAAATAATTTATCCACATATAAAATTTGGGTATTATCTAGTAAGTTTCCAGAAAATGGTAATCCTGGAATAATGTTATATAAGATAATTAAAAAGTATACAGAAGCTCCAAATATTGCAAATAGTAAACCGCGTAGTTCTTTTCTGGTTAGTACTTTGTCTTCAAATTCTTCTTCGTTATCTATTTGATTGCTAAATTTTTTAGCTATAACATTTTCTGTTATCCAAGTAATTACAAAAGATAAAATTAAAACGGCTACTCCCATAATAAAAATGCCACTTATTGAAGCCATTCGATAAGACAAATCAATTACTCTTGCTGAAAGTAGGGATTGTGATAATAAGGAACTATCAACGCTTGTAAAAATCATTGAAACTCCTTCACCACAAGTAAGACCAGCAAATGCTGCGATAATTCCAATTAAAGGATTTCTTTTTCCATATTTAAATACTGCAGCACTTAAAGGAATCATTACAATATAAGAAATATCTCCCATTAGACTCGCGATTACGCTTAAAAATACAATGATGAATGTTACTGTGTTTTTTTTCATTTTTTTGGCTAGAAATGTTATTGCAGTTTTTAAAAAACCACTTTTTTCCATTACACCAAATCCAATTAAAATGATTATCAAACTACTTAAAGGAGCAAAATTCACGAAATTTGAAACTGTTGAACTAAATATATATTTTAATCCAGATAAACTAAATACATTTTCAACACTTACAATGTCAGTTGTATATTCTAAAGTAGTTTGATTTACACTGTATGCTACTTGTTCAAATTCTAAAAGATTTAGAACTCCACTGATAATCATGACTACACCAGTTAAAATCAAGAATGTCATAACTGGATGCAATGTCATTTTTTCTTTTACTTTTGTCATGGTTGTTCACCTAAAACTTTTTTGAGTTTTCTTTCAAATTCAATTCGATCCATCATAATTTCACGCCCGCAATTATGACACTTTAGTTTTATGTCAACTCCCATTCTCGTGATTACCCACTCATTGGTTTTGCAAGCATGAGGTTTTTTCATGATCACATGATCATTTAATTTATATAATTTCTTTTCCATTATGCACCTCAATCTGATTGTATGGTATTTTAACGTTTTCACGATCATAGATTTCTTTAATCATTTTTAATACTTTTCTTTTAATAGCATATTGTTCAGATGATTTGCAGTAAATCATTAAAGCATAATTCACTGCTGAAACATCTAATTTTTCAACCCCCAGATATTCACTGTCTTGATAAACATCTGGCATTTTCTTTACTTCTTCTATAATACTTGTTAAAATCGTTTCAATTTTTTCTGAATTTTCTTCATAAGCTGTAGCCACTTCTATTTTTATACCTGCACGTGCTTGTGATAGGTTTACAACGGAGTCTACTAAGTGGTTTGCAAAAATGTATATTTCTCCATTCGCACCCTTAACTTTCGTGCTTCTCAAACTTAGTTCAATTACCTCGCCTGTAAAATTGTCAATTCGAATTGTATCACCTATAACATAGTAATTATCTAAAATAATTGTAATTCCACTCATTAAATCTTCTACAGTATCTTGTAAAGCTAATCCTAAAACAACACCAGCAATTCCTAAGGATGCTAGAATTCCTTTAGTATCTACACCATAAACTTCTAATATCATCATGACAGCTATGGCATACACGAAGAACTTTAATACATTTGTGATTAATTCCATAATGGTGGTTCTTTTTTTACCAATAAAATTTTTTTGATTTTTAGCAAATAGTTTCTTAACAATTGCTTTCATTATTTTGACAACCAGTATCGTACAAATAACGATAATTACTGGAGCAATTATTCTTTCTTGAAAAATAAAATTTCGAATGTTTTCCATTAAACACCTTCTATTCTAATTCCTAATATTTCTAGTATCCTTTCTAAGTCTTTTTCTGAATCATAAGGAATTTCGATTTTCTTTTGATTTATTTTTACTTTTGTCCCCACTTTTTCTCTCATTAAACGTTCATAAATCGTTGTTCTAATTGATTTAGACTCACGAAAACGGTCTTGTTGCTGTTTTTTTGGAAGGTTACTTTCTTGAATTTCTTGCTCTAACTCGCGAACACTCATGTTTTCTTTAACCACTTTATCTGCTAATTCTTTTATTTTTTCAGCACTTTCAATTTTACTTAATGCTCTAGCGTGTCCCATGCTAATTTCTTTTTTTTCTACTAATTCTTTAACTGCTGTCGGTAAAGATAATAATCCGAGCATATTTGTTACATGACTACGACTTTTTCCGAATTTTTTTGCGAATTCTTCTTGAGTCATATGTCCTAGTTCAATAATTTTTTGATAAGCTGTTGCTTCATCAATTGGATTTAAATCCTCTCTTTGAATATTTTCAAGTAAAGCGATTTCCATCATTTCTTGATCATTGAAATCTTTGACAATAGCTGGAATTTTTTCTAAACCAGCAAGCTTAGCTGCCTTGGTTCTTCGCTCACCAGCTACTAGTTCATATCCTTTAATGGCTTTTTTAACAATTATTGGTTCAATTATTCCATGTTCTTTAATAGAATCTGCTAATTCTTGGAGTGTAGTTTCATTAAATGTTTTTCTTGGCTGATAAGGATTACTACGAATATCTTTAAGATTAATTTCTAAAATATCACTTTTTGAAGAATTTTGAACTATATCTTTTTCAAAATTTTCAAAGTTGATAACTTCATTAGAAAATAATTGTTCTAAGCCCCTTCCTAGTGCTTTTCTCTTAGTCTCCATTTCTACTTATCACTTCCTTTGCTAAATTCTGATAAGCAAGTGTAGCTCGTGAAGTCGGATCATAATCACTAATTGGTTTTCCATGTGAAGGTGCTTCTACCAAACGTACTAATCTTGGAATAATCGTGTTAAAAACTTTAGACTTAAAGTATTTACGAACTTCTTCAATAATATCTAATCCAATATTTGTTCTCCCATCGAGCATAGTTAGTAAAACTCCTTCAATACGAAGATTTGGATTTAAATTTGATTGAACCAAAATAATAGAATTTAATAATTGAGTAATTCCTTCAAGAGCATAGTACTCGCATTGAACAGGAATAATTACTGAATCGCTTGCTACTAGCGCATTCATTGTTGAAATTCCTAAAGAAGGTTGACAGTCTATAATAATGTAATCATATTTTTCTCTTATTGTTTCTAAAGAATTTTTTAATTGTTCATTTTGCTTAAATGTTTCATCTTCTAGCATTTTTTTTACAAACTCTACATCAACTCCCGCTAAATTAATTGTTGCTGGGATAATAGAAAGATTTTTAAATTTTGTTTTAATAATTGCATCTTTAATTTCACAAACGCCAGTTATCACATCATAAATATCATTTTCAA
>CALVXT010000076.1 GCA_944371545.1 uncultured Bacilli bacterium
ACTTCACTTATTGAATTATATTGTCCACCAATTTCAATTAGAAGTGTATTTGGTGAAAAATCTTGATTATAAATTCCATTAACTCCAGCTCCTCCTCTTTTCATAATGCCTTTTGAGATTTTTGGAACTTTATTATTTAAAGCATCAGAAATTTTCGTGGCAAGCTCTTGATTCGTTTTATAAATTTCGTTATCACTTCCGACAACAAACAAAACTTTTGTATATGTCTTTCCATTATATTCAACAATTGAGCTCTCATAAGGAATTGCATCGCGATGTAAATCAATAAAATACTCTAAGGTTGGATTTTTTTCATAGGCATCTTCCATTAAAATTTTACTAGCCTTATAACTCGAATTATAATTCCAATTATTTGCTCTTAAAATTTCACTGATTTGATTTGTCTCAACAATAGTATTTAAACCATAAGAATTTAATTTTTCTCTTAGGCGATAACTAGCAAGCATTACAGTAGGTACCAAATCATGCTCAGATAAAACACCTCCATTATATTCTTCTCCTTGATGAGTATTATATAAATAAATTAAAGGATTCTCTTTATTTTCTTCAGGAGCCGGATCAGGTGTATATTCTTGCTTTGACTCACTACCAACATATTCTTCATCTTGGTACTCCTGACGACCTATAGTATAATCTAGCAAAAAGTCAAAAATATCCGTTTCTATTTGACTACTGTCTGGAAATAAATTATTTTTTAAAAGGAAATTAACAATTGTATTTTTAGAAAAGAAAGATGAAAAGAAGGATAAACACACAGCAAAGGAACAGATAACTAAGACAAGAAGTAAGAAAAATTTTAAACGAAAAATAGTTTTCTTTTTTCCAATAAAACGTTTTCTCATTTGAATCACCTGTAGAAAGTATACAATTTTTTGCCATAAAAAAATGTCGTTTTAAGACATTATTATATGATTTATTGATTGAGCAATAAGTGAAGTTACAATTTCTAAATCTTCTTCTAAACTATATCTTTCTAAATATGTTTTATGTAATTTTAAAAGAGTTGGATATCCGATAGATAAAACTGGAATATGAAATGTTTCACGAGTAATTGTTTTATTGCTTCTTAACTGATCTGCGAAAATAATGCCACAATCATTTATTTCAATTGTTCTATTTAAAAGTTTCGTTTGATTTGTAACAAAACTATCTAACAAAATAATAACATCTGGTTTTAAATCCTTTACAACCATTTCAATTAATCTAAAAGAAGATATTCCTGTCTTATTTGTTGTCTCTGGCGAAAATAATGCCACTTTAGGAATCGTTAAAAAGTCATTGTATTGATTTGTAGCAATCAGCCTCTCTAATACCTTTGTTCCAAAAGAATCTCCTAATATAGACGAATTCCCCAACCCAACAAATAAAATTGTTCCACCTTTATGATATTTAGCTAAATAAGTTTTAAAAGTCTTTTGAAAAACTTTTTCTATGCTTTTAGAATTTTCATATAAGACTTGATCATCGAAAGAAATGGTAAAATAATCTCCCTTTCGATTACGATATATTTTCTCATCTTTTTCTTTTAAAACATAATGCTTTATATGAACGTTTTTTTCTTTTTTTTCAGCAATTAAATGTTCTTTTTCTAAAGATACACCTGCATCAAGCAATAAATTTTGTTTCATATGATCACCATAAGTAGTATGAAACAAAAAATGAAAAATATTACTTAATAAAAAAATCTCCAGAATATTTTCTTAAATAATCTTGTTTCATTTGATTTAAAAAATGGCGATTATGAAATATTTTTCGATGATTTTTAACAACTATTCTTTCAATTCCATAATCATCAAGGATTCTAAATACGCGTTTTTTAAAATCTTGATATTCTTCTAAGTCTAAATCATTTAAAAGTTCAATATAAAGAGTTTCATTAATGTAATATAATTCCATCCTACTCACCCATATCTACTTTAGCAAAATAGAAAAGAAAAAGATATCTTTTCGACAAAAGATATCATAATTTTGATGGTGTTTTTTATAAATTCATCAGTTTTTCTTTTACCTTTTTGCTTACTAAAGACATGTCGGCTACTGTGCCAATTTTTTCTGTTAGTATTTTCATGATTTTTCCCATATCTTTCATATTTGTTGGTTTTTCTATTGCAAAAACATTTTCTATTTCTTGATCAATTTGTTCTTCCGTAAGTTCTTCTGGTAAATATTTTTCTAAAACTTGAATTTCTTTTTTTAAATTAGCAATTTCATCTGTTTTGTTATATTTTTCAAATTCAACAATTGAGTCTTTTCTTTGTTTTACATTTTTCTTGATTACCATAAGTACATCTTGATCTGTTAATTCTCTTTTTAAAGAAATTCCTTCTACTTGTAAAGTACTTTTTAACATTCTTAATACAGACAAGGTAAACCTATCTTGATTTTTCATAGCTTCTTTTAAATCATTATTTATTTTTTCATACATATTATCATCTCCTAATTTTATTATAGTAAATTTTAAAGATTTTTTCCAACTATTTTTTTAAAACTTTTTTCAATACTGAATTTATTTCTTTTTGAGTCTTTTCTATGCTACCGTCATTATCTATAATATACGGGTTATAACGAGTTAAATAACTTTCATCAAAATCTTTTGTATCAGCAAGATATCTTCGACACAATTCTTTATAATTAGGATCTTTTTGGTTTCTTTCACGTTCTAAAGATCTTTGTAAGCGAATTCCGTCATCTACATGAAAATAAAGTGGTACAATTTGATCTGAACCATAAAATAGAACAAATTTTTGATAAGCTTCCCAAGTATTTAAAGTTAAATAATTGCTTGCTAAATCAATTTGATCACTATTTGTCGCGTAAGACCATAGGCCGTTTATTGTTTGATAGTTTCTTCTTTCAATCAATTTCTTTTGTCTTTCTAGTAGATTCATTTGATCCATTGTAATAAAGTAATATGTTTTTTTATCAACTTCACCTTTACGCATAGGTCTGGTTGTTGACAGAATAATAGGGTTTAAGGCATATTCTTTCAACGTTGGATAAAAGAAAGTATCTTTTCCTGAACCGCTTGGTCCGATAAACATAATAATCATATTTATACCTCTATTAAAAAAATAAGAATACTTTCTAGCATTCTTAATTATTACGATGTTTTCTTGAATTACGAATATTTTTCTTTTTCTCTTCTCTTCTTTTCACGCCAGGTTTTTCATAATGTTTTCTTTTCTTTAATTCTGAAGGGACACCGCTTTTGGCTACTACCACTTTGAATCTTCTTAACGCTTTGTCAATATCGCCGTCTTTAACTACAACTTTGTTAGAATTCATCTTCCAATTTCCCTCCCTTCGTCTTTTCTACATCTGATTATAACACCACAAAAGCTATAAGTGCAAGAAAAAACGCACAAAAAGACGAAAAAAGGCTAAATTACATAGCCATTAATTCTTCTTCTTTTTCTTTTCCTTTTTCATCAACAATTTTATTGTATTTTTGAATTAATTCTTGAATCTCTTCTAATTCTTGTTTTTCTTCATCTTCAGGAAGTTCTAATTTTTTTATCTCGTTATTTGCATCTTGTCGAACATTTCGTAAAGCAATCTTTGCTTCTTCACAAATAGCTTTTGCTTGCTTAACATATTCTCTTCTTCGATCTTCTGTAAGCTCTGGAATTGTAAGAATAATCATTTCTCCATTATTTACAGGTGTTATTCCTAAATTTGCTTCGTTAATTGCTCGTTCCATATCTTTTAGAACGCTTCGATCAAAAGGTTTGATAAAAAGTTCTCTAGCTTCAGGAACCGTAATATTTGCTAAACTTTGAATGTCTGTAGGTACTCCATAATAAGGAACCATAATTCCTTTTAACATTCCAGGATTTGCTCTTCCTGCACGAATAGTCAAAAGCCTTTCTTCTAAATTTTCTACTACTTTTTGCATTTTCTTTTCTGTATCCATATTCTCCTCTTTCTATATATTATTCGTTGCTAAATTATTTCTTAGCACAAATTCTTCTACTTCTTCTTTATTTTTACTACCAACTAATTCATCGACAAGTTTTCCGTTTTTAAACACCATAATATATGGAGTATACTGTAAATTCTTTTTTAATCTCTCATCTTGATTTAATAAAGTAACGTATTCTTCATTATCTCGATCGTATAAGCTGCGATTCATATAATATGCATCTACTTCATATTTATCAAATACTTCCTTTAGCAAAGGAATATACTGAACACAAGTATGACATGAATCTCTTGATGAAAGTAGAGTGAATGATTCTTGATTTTGAATTTTTTGTAAAATATCTGTAACAGTAAGTTCTTCTAAAAAGTCAATTTTATAATCTCCAGCCGTAATTTCACCGCTCTCGCCAAATATTCGATTATTATTATTTGGAACTTGTTGTATAAAATGTAAAACAATTCGATCTCCAAAAGATAAAACTACTAAAGCGACTACTACACAAATACAATAAATAACTTGGCGTTTTTTATCATCCAATGTTGTTAACTCTTTGATTTTTTCTTTATCAAGCTTCATTGTCATCCTCCAAAAATTTTTCGAAATATACACCAAACTCAACACGTTTGCTCTCTTGCTTTTCACGTGTCCAATAATCATCTACAGAAATATCACCATGCGTAATGCTTGTTTCATCATCATAGGCAATTATTTCACCATTTTTTACCATAATCATGGTTGGAGCATAAAGATTTTGGACTTCATTATCTAAAACTGGTAAGTACGCAGATAATTGATCTACAATGTTTTCATAATAGGAATTATTCACGCTTCGATCATCAGAAAAGTTATAATAATAAATTGCATCAAGACCATAATATTTTGCTACATCATTTAATAAATCAGCATAGGTATGGCTCCAAATGTTTTCTGGAAATGCAAAGAATATCACACCTGTTCCGGTATTCATAATTTCTAAAATTTCAGAGGCAGTTTTATAATCATAGATGTTATCGGTAGTTATTCCAAATTCTTTTGTAAAACTTTCCTGATCTGTTAAGTTTCTTATCGGAGTATTGTACTCTTTCGTTCCTAAATAAATAAAAGCAATTATCATAAAAATAGCACTTGCAATATAAATAATTTTTTGAAATAAAGGCATAGGTGCTTTTTTTACTTTCATAAATATTCACTCCCACATAAATTATATCAAGGATTTTAAAAGAAAAAAAGGCAATTATCAAAAAAATGTCAACTGAAATCAACAAAACTCATAAAAATTACTTTAAGATTGTCAAAAAGCACTTTTTACAGTTATTTAGTAGGCGTTAATATGAGACGAAAACCACTCATGTTATTATTATGTCCATAATCAAGAGAAAAAGCAAACATTCCATTACCGGTATTAAAGGATCTTCTAATACTGGATCTGTTCCATTTAATATGCCTTCTGTATAAGTTGTTGTAAAGTGTAATTCACATCTTGTTTTATATTCACTCATATTTCGTACCACAGGACTCCATGAAACACTGTCCCAATTGATATCTGCCCTATTTGTACAGCTTGATTTTTCCCGGTCATAATAGTATCCACTATCTTTACTTGGAATTGTATTTGTTTCTTCATCATTTATATATATTGCTAATTCTATTTCTTCAGAATTATACTCTTTTATTTTATTTTCTTTTGGAAGTGAAATTACTAAAACTACTACTAAACATATAAAAATCAAAAAAGTTAAAGCATGTTTTTTCATAGTTAATTCACCTCAGTTCTAGTATGGTTTATTTTATCTTTTTCTTAAGCCACAAAAAAATTACCATAGTTCCTATGATAATTTTATCATGATAACCCCCCTCCCCATGTCAATTTACATTTTTTTGACACAACGGGTTGCAGCAGTAAAATTTTTATTTAACTTTCCATTTTCAAATTTAGAAGGTTTCTTTATTCATTGCGCAAACTACTCTGGGTATTCACAACTTTTAATACCATTTGTATAGGTAATGCGAATAGCTGTTGTACCAGGAATTCTCGATTGAGTTTTAGGATTTGTTAAATCACTGTCCTCAATTATTCCTTCTTCTAATAAATCTTGAACCGTAACTGTACAAGAGCCATTTGCTTGACAAGTAGATTTTAAACTAGCATAAGCATTAAAATCAATATAAGCACAGGCTGCTTTTTCTAAATTTGCTTTAAAGTTTTCATATTGTTCTTCTTGCTGTCTTGTACAGCTAACTGATAAATTACTTACGATTACAGTACCGATTATTGCCAATAATCCAATTGTAATAATTATTTCAATTAATGTAAAACCTTTTTTCATATCTTGCCTCTATTCTAGATTTATTTTAATTGAAAAAAAGAAAAAAAGCAATTATGAAATTTTTAAATTGATTTTAATTCTTGAAAAATGTAAAGTTTTATTTAAATTTAAAAAGTTCTTTAACTAATTTTTACATT
>CALVXT010000077.1 GCA_944371545.1 uncultured Bacilli bacterium
TTACTTCCTGAAGGATATGAATTATATGCTTATACAGCTGTTCGTAAAGGTTACTCAGGGACACTTATTTATACAAAAATAAAACCGATATCAGTAACCTATGGAATTGGGGAAAAAGAATATGATGAAGAAGGAAGAAACATTACTTTAGAATTTGAAAATTTTTATTTAGTAAATTGTTATGTACCAAATGTCAAAAGAACTTTAGAGAGAATGGATTCAAGAATGCATTATGAAGAAATTTTCTTACAATATATAAAAAAATTAGAAAAGAGTAAACCAGTAGTTTTCTGTGGTGACTTAAATGTTGCTCATGAGGAAATAGATATCAAAAATGCCAAAACAAATATCGGAAATGCTGGATTTACTTACGAAGAAAGAAATAAAATGAGTGAGTTATTAAATAATGGCTTTATAGATACGTTCAGATATTTTTATCCTGACAAAAGTGATGCCTACACTTGGTGGAGTTATATGAAAGGTGTTCGTGAACGAAATATTGGCTGGCGCATTGATTATTTTATTGTTTCGAAAAATTTTATAAATCAAGTAGAAGATAGCTTGATATATAAAGATGTTCTTGGAAGTGACCACTGTCCAATTGGTTTATATATAAAAAATGAATAATACTTCAAATAAATCAAAACTTGTTTCTCGACAAGAAAAATGCTAATCTATACATAAGCAACAGCGATAGTTTTTTAAAACTACTTTAACGAGTCGTTAAAGAAGGAAATTTCCTACATCAAGGAATTAGATTTGTCAAAGGACTACACTACACTACGTGTAGAAGCGCTTACGCTTTCAGTCCGTTTCCAATTCTAATATATTTAAGTGTTGCTTAAACAAGGAGGTAGTAGAAATGCAGAAGTATGAAACGAAAGAAGCAAATGAAGCATTTTTATTATCTCTTTCTTTATTTAATGAAAATTTAGATGCCAAAGAATATATAAAAAAGTTATATGCTATAAGTAATCAAATAAAAGACAATTATTTTATATTTAAAATACCCAAAAAAAGCGGAGGGACAAGAACAATTTATGCTCCGAATTATACTCTAAAATATATTCAAAAACAAATTTCAGAAAAACTTCTAAAAGAAAGATATATTTCTAAATATGCTAAAGCATATTATAAAGGGGCAACTTTAAAAGAAAATGCTCTTGTTCATAAAAATAAAGCAGTACTTTTAAAACTAGATATAGAAAACTTTTTTGAAAACATTACTTTTTCTCATGTTTATGAGGAAGTGTTTTATATTTATCCTGAAAATGTTCGAGTTTTATTCACTAACCTATGTTTGTATGATGACTATTTGCCTCAAGGAGCACCCACTTCACCATATATTTCCAATATTATTATGAGGGACTTTGACGAAAAGATAGGAAAGTGGTGTTTACAAAAGAAAATTTCTTACACTAGATATTCAGATGATTTAACCTTTTCAGGAGATTTTGAACCAAATGAAGTCATAAAAAAAGTCAAAGAAGAGCTTTTCAAAAAGCATTTCAAAATAAATAAGAAAAAAATTCATGTGATAAAGAATCATTCACAACAACGAGTAACAGGAGTAGTTGTCAACAAAAAAATTCAAGTTTCAAAGTCTTATCGTAAAGAAATCAGAAAAGAGATGTATTATATAAAAAAATATGGAATAGAAAGTCACCTTGAAAAAATTCACTCTCAAACAAAACCTCAAAAATATCTTCAAAGTTTATCTGGAAAAATTTCATATGTTTTGATGATTAATAAAGAAGATAAAGAATTCCAAAGATATAAACAAGAAATAGATAAGATAAAAAAACAAAAACGATGATATAATTAAAAAAATATAAGAAGTGAGGACAAAATGGGAAAATTAGAAGAATTAAAACAAAAAATTTTAAAACTAAAAAATAAAAATAAAACTTTAAGCAAAGATGATACAAAAACAATTCAAGCTCATAAAGATGTTAATGGAGAATTAAAAGATTATTATATCAGTGATTATAAATCGGAAAGTAAAGCAAAATTTACAAGTGTTGTAAAAATAAAAGAAGACTATGAAAAGCGTATTTTTATCTACCAAGGTGTAGTTTTGGGAGCTAACAATGCGATTGGAATACTTGAGTCGAATATTCCCCTAGATGAAATGGTGTCAAATTTAGAAGGAAACCT
The DNA here is from genome assembly GCA_944371545.1 of uncultured Bacilli bacterium. Taxonomy (GTDB): domain Bacteria; phylum Bacillota_I; class Bacilli_A; order RF39; family UBA660; genus Ventrenecus. The sequence continues at coordinate 2,158 of CALVXT010000077.1, forward strand.
TAAATTTCAAGAAATGTTATCAGAAGAGTATGCTTCTATGGCTCGAGATACATATTATAAAAAAATTGGAGAAAGTTTAGAATTGCCAGAAAATCATTATACCTATTTTACAAAGCCAACTTTTGCTTTAGGCACGTTTTTGAGATTAGAAGATGGACATTATACATTTAAAAATGAAATTTCTAACCAAACTGAAGAAATGTTAAAAAAAGAAAGAGAAGAAGCTCATCGTAAAGAAATGCTAACAAACAAAGACTTTGTTAATCGGGATTTTGGTGGAGGCATGGTTCAAGCGATAGAAGATTGCTGGATGAATCAAGAGAAAAACGGCTTTTCCTTTAATGGAATTAATAAAGATGCCTTATATTACCAATATAAACCCTTTTATTCACAGAAAATAGAGGATAAATATGTTTATATTGGTACTGTCCAACTGGGAGAAGCAACTAGCCAAAAAGAAAGTAAAGTTATTCAAATTATGAATCCATATGTATTTCCTAATGTAGTTTTATGGACTGAAAGAAAAAATTTAATAGAGTACTTTATGGAAGAAAAATATAACAATTTGAATTTTACTCTTGGAGAAATGCTAACAAACGAATGGATTGAAAATTCAAAAAAAGGATTAAAAGAGCAATCTTACATAGGAGGACTAGTTATTGATGAAAATGGTTTAGTAAAAAACGTAGATACAACACCAGAAGTAGTAAAAGAATTTGTTGAAACTTATTTAGAACAAAAAACTCAAACCAAAATCATAGACCTTGCATCGAGAAAAAAATAAATTTCAAAGCCCTAGCGGCTTTTTTTAATATATGATAAAATATTTTAGAGAAAGGGTGTATTTATGACACAAAACGAGCTTATCAACATTTTAAAAAACTATCAAACACGAATTCAAGAATTAGGGAGGTCACTTTGACATTTCTAGGAAGAAAGAAGAAATAAAAAAGTTAGAAGAAGAGACACTTAAAGAAGATTTTTGGCAAGATATAGAAAAAGCAAACAGGATAAATAAAGAGTTATCTACACTAAAAAAAATTGTTGAAAAAATTTCAAAAATTGAAACAGAAATACTAGACAACTTAGAATTGATTCCATTATTAAACGAAACAGAACTATCCACAATTGATAAGGAGTTATCCACAATTTCTAAAGAGGTAGACGAACTAGAATTAGATACGCTTTTAAATGGACCATATGACAATTTAAATTGTTATTTAGAAATTCATCCTGGAGCTGGCGGAACCGAATCTTGTGATTGGGCAAGCATGCTTTTTAGGATGTACAAAATGTTCTGCGAAAAAAACGACTTTACCTACGATATAGTTGAAGAACAAGCTGGTGAAGAAGCAGGAATAAAAAGTGTAACCATGTATATTAAAGGTGAATATGCCTATGGATTTTTAAAAAATGAAAAAGGAGTTCATCGGTTAGTAAGAATATCTCCATTTGATTCAGGTGCTAGACGCCATACTTCTTTTGCTTCAGTATCCATCACACCTGAGTATAATACTGAAGTAACGGTAGATATTAAAGAGAGTGATTTGAAAATTGATGTTTACCACTCAAGCGGCGCAGGCGGACAATCCGTAAATACGTCCAATTCTGCTGTGCGAATTACACACTTACCAACAAAAACGGTCGTTACTTGTCAAAATGAGCGAAGCCAACTCAAAAACAAAGAACAAGCTATGAAAATTTTGAAAAATAAAATTTATCAAGCTGAAGTAGAAAAAAAAGAATTAGAACTAAATAAATTAAAAGGAGAAAATGTTGCCATTAATTTTGGAAGTCAAATAAGAAACTACATTTTAGAACCTTATAAATTAGTTAAAGATTTGCGAAGTAACTATGAAACAAGTAATGTGGATAAAGTTTTAAATGGAGACATTAAAGAAATAATTGAATCTCTTTTAAAAAAGAGGGATGAATAATGAAAAAAAGAATTAAAAAATATTGTACAGTTACATTAGGTATTTTTTTGGTAGCCATAGCTTTTAATCTTTTTTTAGCTCCTTACAATTTTGCATCTAACGGAGTCAGTGGATTATCTATCATCGTTAAAAGATTTACGGGAATTTCTGAAGGTACATTTATACTAGCGTCAAATATTATTTTGATTGGGATAAGTTATAACTTTCTTGGTTGGGAAAAAACAAAACATAGCATTATAGGGTCAATTTTATTTCCAATTTTCGTATCAATAACCTCGCCAATTACGAATTTCATAGTCATTGAAAACATGGATTTATTAATCATTTCCTTATTAGGAGGTGTAATAAGCGGCGTAGGGTATGGTTTAGTTTATCAAAATGATTACACAACAGGTGGAACAGATATTTTAAATCAATTAATGGAAAAGTATTGTAAAGTTCCTATGGGAAAATCAATTATTTATGTAGATGGAATGGTAGTCCTTTTAGGATTTATCACCTTTGGTTTTACGACGATGTTATATTCAATGATTGTTCTTTTTTTGATTAGTGAACTTTCAAATCGCACTATGCTAAAAATAAATCATAATCAAATATTATTTATTCAATCAAAAAAAATCGAAGAAATAAAAACGCTTTTAACAAAAGAATTTACATATGATGTAACCTTGTTAAATACAACGGGTGGATATTCTAAAGAAAAAAGAAAAACTCTTTTTTGTGCTATCTCAAAAAAAGACTATTATATGATTAAAGAAAGCATACTTTTAATAGATAAAAATGCTTTTATCACAGTGGTAACAGCTTATGAAACTCAAAATGGTAACAAAAGTTTAAAGGCACACATGAAAGAAATTAACACTCAAGAGTCTTAAGTGCTAAAAAATAGTTGAAAAAAGCGTTTGAATTTAGTACAATAGGATTGATTTCTTTAGGAGTGATTATGAAAGAAATAAAAGAATATTTAAAAAGAAAAATAAACGAAAATGATACTTGTGTTCTGGCCTTATCGGGTGGTCCTGATTCGATGTGTTTATTAAATTTGCTTACAAGCATCTCGGCAAAAGTAATCTGTGTTCATATCAATCATAATACTAGACCGTCTTGCGAATACGAATATCAATTTATTAAAAAGTATACAGAAGAAAACAATATTCCTTTAGAATACTTTAAAATTGATAAATATGAAAAAGGCAGATTTACTGAAGGAGAAGCAAGAAAAATTCGTTATGAAGAGTTTAAAAAGGTAGCAAAAAAATACCATGCAAAATATCTTTTCACGGCTCATCATGCGGATGATTTAACAGAAACAATTTTCATGCGTTTATTAAGAGGAAGCTCTTTAGAAGGGTATGCAGGTATTAAGAAAGAATCAACCTGGGATGGGATTACTATATTAAGACCATTATTATCTAAAAAAAAGAAAGAAATATATGCATATTTAAAGGAAAATCAAATACCATATATAGAGGATGAAACGAATAAAAACGATGAGTACATAAGAAACCGTATTCGCCATCATATCTTGCCTTTGATAGAAAAAGAAAATGAAAACTACCCAGCAAAAATACTTCAATTCAGTGAAACACTTCAAAAGAAAGATGCATTAATTAAGGAAATAATAAATCAAGTAAAAGAACAAGTTGAAAAAGAAAACAAAATTAACTGCCAAGAATTACTAAAATTTTCTCCATTAATGCAAGAGGCTTATATAGAAGAATATGTAAAAAAGATTTATCAACAGGAATTAACAAGTATTTCAAACAAACATATTGAAATATTCTTAAAAAATATCAAAAAGAAAAAAGAAAATTATACAATAAATTTTCCTAAAGAGTATCTATTGTATAAAGAAGATGGTTGGATTTGGTTAGAAAAGAAAATATCCAAAAAATCATATAAGATAAAATGTGAAAATGAAGTAATATTACCAAATCAAGATATAGTCAAAAAAATAGCAACTTATGAATCAAAAAGTAATGATGAAATTCATCTAAATTCTAAAGAAATTAAATTACCTTTATACCTAACAACAAGACAAGTTGGAATGAAAATGGCTGTTAAGAATTTAAATGGTCATCAAAAAGTAAGCGATATCTTAACAAATTGTAAGATACGAGGTTCAAAAAAAGACGAAATTCCGATTTTAATTGACAGTAATGGTGTAATTTTATGGATTTTAGGCATAAAGAAGTCAAAATATGATTTAGAAAAAGATGAAAACTATGATATAATATACAAGTATATCAAAAGAAAGGAAAAATGATATGAGAAGAACGAATCAAAATGCAATGA
>CALVXT010000078.1 GCA_944371545.1 uncultured Bacilli bacterium
ATTAAAAATATCGTTTTTCCCAATCAAATAAAGGGTTTAACGATATTTTTTATCGCCTTGAAGTACAAAACTCGGGTTATACCATACTTTATGACAAACAAAAAGGATAGTTTCTCTCTAACGAGTCTATCCATAAAAATATTTCCTTGCTTTGACCAAAGAAATAAAGATTTTTGTAATATAACAATTCACTTGTGTACACAAAAGCATTATATATTACGCAATCATCGTACCACAATTTTATTAAAAATTCAATAACTCACACCTAAACACATTATAAATATTCAACAATAGCTACATTTTTAGCTAATTTTTCAACTAAATCATCACGATCATATTTATTAAAAATATTAACAAAATTACTATGATCTAACAAAAATAATTCGTAATAATTTTGAAAAATTTCTTTGAAATTTGTTACTCCTAAATCCATCAGATAGCTACCATTAGCCAAAACTAGTTTTCTTGCATCTGCCAAAGTATGCAACATAACATCAGCCGTATTATCTTCAAATGCATGAATTTCATCTTTTGTAAAATTGAACTTTTCTAAAAATTTCATTTTAACGACCTCCTTGAGCTTTAAGATAACTTACAACTCTTTTATATAAAACACTAGGATCTCTAAGTTCATCCATATTCTCGTTATTTTGTTCACAAGAATTCCAAAAATCTTTTAATGAACTAGCTACTTGAAATAAACGAGCAGTTGCAAGAAAATCAGAAGTATCTATTCCTTTCTCATTACAAAACGCTAAAACATCCAAACTATCAGCAGAAACAGATGCATCAATACTTGCCAAAGAAATTTGTGTTGGAGTACATTGTTCATTACTTCTTATTAATCGAATTGCATTTTCCATAAACCATTCCTCCTTAATAAGCCATCAATGGAATTTCTTTTGGATCCATTCCATTTGCAGCAATTACTGAAATCACACGTTCTAATTGATCACAAGAATACTTAACTAAAACATTAGGATTCAAATAAATATCCATAGCTTCTTTTCCGATATTAAGTAGTAATTCAATTTTTCTTCTCAATTCTTTATCATACATCATTGAAACATGATGAATAAATACATCTAAAGCAATCTTTTTAGAATTCATTAATTCAATATTATCACGTACTGTTTGCTCATCAAAATTACGAATCAAATCATCCATTTCTTCACTTGTAAAATCTAAATAATCAATTCCACAATCTTTTAAAGTGTCAATAACCAAATTTTTACGTGTATCTTCTTCATTTTCAACAACTGGTTGTTCTTCAACTTCTGGAGTACTCTCTTCATAAGAAGCTTGTGAAACATCAGAAGAAATTTCATCTTCAGTTGGACTCATGTTTTTAGCTTCATGAATAACTTCAGAAATAGATTTACCTGCTTTATCTTTAGCCTTAACTTTTGCGTCATAAGCAAACAAAGCATCTTCTGGGAACATTAAAATCTTCGCCGTTTCCCTTTGTTCAGCTTCGTTAAAACCAAATTCTTCTAATAAAGAAGTTATTGAATCACGTGTAATATTAATATGTCCAGCTAAAGCTAATTCAAAATATTCATTTAATTTTTCTTGATTTGCTAAAGCTGCATCCTTACGAATACCAAGTTCTTCAATTGTAGTAATTGCAGTATTCATTTCTTCTTCAACTTTAACCAATTCATCTTCAGCTTTTTTTGTGTCTCTTTCAACATTATCTATAGTGCGTGGAAGATTTTTTTCAAGTTTTTCTAGCAAATTCTTAGGATCAAAATCAATACGCAAACGATCTAAAACCGTTGCATAATCTTCACGATGAATACCTTGCAATACTTCTTTAAATTTTTCTCCTTGATCTTCTAATTCTTCTCTTTGCTTTTTCAAACTTGCAATATCTTTTTGAAGTTTTGCCTTCTCCTCCGTTGTTCTATCTCTCGTTTGTTCTGCTTTATTTTTTTGACGATCCATTTCTTTTAAAATATCACTATCAGAACCACGCAAATTATATAGTTTATCTAATAGAATTTCTGTATTTACTGTCATGACTGAGTCACACTCCCTTTATTCTGAAAATATTATAGCAAATTAAAGTTTTTTTGTAAACAACTTTTTTCAAAAAAGGGCTTGACACATTTTTGCTAGGAATTAAAGTAAATTAAAGAGAAAAAAGACAACAAAAAGAATAGATGGTGTATACAAAGTGTAAAAGAAAAAGAAATTTACACTCCTTTTATCATGAACAAAAAAGGCATATCCACATAAACTACCATGGAACAAAAAAGGAGGAATTTGTTTGAAAAAGAAAATTATTGCAATAATCATCGGGGTAATTTTAATTGCCGGAATGATTACTATTTATGTACTATTTAAACCAAAAGATGAAACCACAAACTTAACAAAAATTAACTTAGCTGAAGTAACTCACAGTGCTTTCTATGCCCCACTTTATGTTGCTATAGAAGAGGGATATTTAGAAGAAGAAGGAATTGAAGTTGAACTAATATTAACACCAGGTGCAGATAAAGTAGCAGCAGCTGTTTTATCTGGAGACGTAGAAATTGGTTTTGCCGGAACAGAAAGTGCAATTTATGTTTATGATGGAGGAGAAGAAGATTATTTAGTAACATTTGCGGGTCTTACAAAAAGAGATGGTCAATTTATTATTGGAAAAGAAAAAGATTTTGATTGGAGTAGCCTTGAAGGAAAAGAAGTCTTGGTAGGAAGAAAAGGCGGAATGCCAGCATTAAATTTCTTAAACGCATTAAAAAACGCTGGAATTGATGCCTCAAAAGTAAATATTAACTATTCAATTGACTTTGCTTCATTATCTGGAGCATACATCGGTGGAACAGGAGACTTTGTAAACCTATTTGAACCAAACGCAACACTTCTTGAAAAAGAAGAATATGGTTACGTAGTTGCATCAATTGGAGAACTATCAGGAGAAATGCCTTATACAGCATTCTATGCAAGAAAAAGTTACTTAAATGAAAACAAAGAAACATTAATAAAATTTAATAACGCAATAAATAAAGGATTAGAATTTGTCAAAAACAATGATGCTCGTACCATTGCCGAAAAAATACTACCACAATTTCCTGATACAAGCTTAGATGATTTAGAAAAAATCGTTCAAAGATACAAAGATAGTGACTCTTGGTTAGAAACAACATATATTCCAGAAGAATATTTTACAAACTTAGAAGATTTAATGATTGAAAATGATTTATTAGAAGAGTATGTACCATATACTGATTTAATACAAAATTTAAATAATGAATAATTTATTAGAAATTAATCAAATCAAAAAAAATTACATAACAGATAAAGAAGAAATAAAAGCCATAGAAGATATTACTTTACAAATTCACAAAGGAGAAATCGTAACTTTAATTGGTTCAAGCGGATGTGGAAAATCATCGTTATTAAGCATTCTAGCTGGAATTGATAAAGAAACAGACGGTTTTTTCTTTTTTCATAAAGAGAATCCTGTAATTGGCTATATGTTACAAAATGATGCCCTATTCCCTTGGTTAACAATTTATCAAAATGCCCTCTTGGGTTTAAAAATTCAAAAGAAAAAAACAAAAGAAAGCGAAAATTATGTTAAAGACTTATTTAAAAAATACAAATTAGAAGAATTTATGAACAAATACCCTCATGAATTATCAGGAGGAATGAAACAACGGGTGGCTTTAATTAGAACTCTCGCAATTAAACCAGATATATTGTTATTAGATGAACCTTTTAGTGCCCTAGACTATCAATCAAGATTAGCCGTAAGTGACGATGTTTTTAACATAATAAAAAAAGAAAATATCACTACAATCATGGTTTCACATGATATTGCTGAAGCAATATCCATGTCAGATCGAATTGTTGTTTTATCAAAAAGACCCTGCCATGTAAAAAAAATATACGATATAGTTTTAACCAACAAAAAAAATCCAATTGAAAATAGAAAAGCCAAAGAATTTTCGGATTATTATAATAAAATATGGAAGGATTTAGATATCAATGTCTGAAGAAGCCAAAAAAATCATAAAAAAGAAAAAAAGAAAAAAACTTTTTATAATCCTAATTCAAATCTTAATCGTAATTACTTTTTTCATTGGATGGGAAATTCTTGCTAATAACAAAATACTAAATCCATTTATCTTTTCAAGTCCAAGCCGTATATTTAACACTATATATGAACTTATCATAAGTGGTGAACTATGGAGTCATATTTTTACAACTCTTTATGAAACAATATTAGCGTTTACAATAGGCATATCTCTAGGATTTATAATTGCAATTATTCTATATGAATGTCCAACACTAGCTAAAATTATTGATCCATTTTTAACAATGATTAACAGTTTACCTAAAGTTGCCTTAGGTCCAATCATCATCATTTGGGCTGGAGCAAACACAAAATCAATAATTGTCATGGCTTTATTAATCAATTTAATTGTTAGTATTATGAACATCTATAACGGATTCCAAGGAGTAGATCCATTAAAAATTAAACTATTAAAATCTTTTGGAGCTACCAAAGGACAAATTTTAAAATATTTAATTATTCCAGAATCAAAAAGAACAATTATTTCTTCTTTAAAAATTAACATTTCCATGACCTTAATTGGTGTAATCATGGGTGAATTCTTAGTAAGTAAAAAAGGAATAGGATATTTAATCATATATGGAACACAAGTATTTAATCTAACCTTAGTCATGGCTGGAATTATTGTTTTAATTATACTATCTTTTATCATCTATGAAATTGTATCTTTCATTGAAAAAAAATTATCCACTTAACAGGATAATTTTTTTTATAGTAAATCATTTGCTTTCAAAATAATCAATTTGCATAGCAGCCTTTACATCACGCATTGTTTCAACAGCTACTTTTCGTGCATCTTTAGTTCCATTTTTTAAAATATCTAAAACTTCCTCAGGATGATCACGATAATATTGCTTCTTCTCACGAATTTCTTTTAAAAATTCATTCATTTTAACAATCAATTCTTTTTTACACTGTACACATCCACGTGCACCTTTTTTACATTCTTCACAAACTGTATTTAAATTTTCCTGATTTACTAATTTGTGATAATAATATACCATACATACATCTGGATTAGCCGGATCATCTTTTTTTATTTTTTTTGTATCTGTCACTGCACCCATAACTTTTTTAGTAATAGTGTCTTCATCATCTACTAAAAAAATAGCATTTCCTAAACTTTTCCCCATTTTTTCATTACCATCTAATCCTTTAATTCTTGGTGTTTTAGAAAGATAAGGCTCAGGTTCTTTTAAAATATTCCCATAAATCGAATTAAACTTACGAACAATTTCACGACATTGTTCAATTAAAGGAAGTTGATCTTCTCCAACAGGAACTAACTCACCTTTAAAAGCTGTAATATCTGCCGCTTGACTTACAGGATAACCTACAAATCCATAAGTAACACTTTCCCCATCATTACCAAATAAAGCCTTTTTTTGAGCTATTTCCGTTTTAACAGTAGGATTGCGATACAATCTTGCCATAGTTACTAAATTTGAATAAAAAACAGTTAATTCAGCAATTTCAGGAATTTGAGATTGAATAAAAATATGAACTTTTTTTGGATCAATTCCAATAGATAATAAATCACTCGCTAATTCAAAAACATTTAAGTGAACTTTACTAGGATTATGAAAATTATCAGTTAAAGCTTGAACATCAGCAATTTCCAAATAAAAATCATATTTATCTTGCAATTCTAACCAAGTTTTCCCGGCTCCAAATAAATGACCAAAATGCAAGTTTCCAGTAGGCCGTATACCAGTTACAATTGTCTTTTTTTCCATAAAAATCACTTTCTTTCATCTATTAAAGTATAGCAAAAGAAAGAAAAAACTGCAATTATAAATAAAAATTAAAAATATTCTCTTAAAATTCTTTATTCACCGAAGTTGCCATTTTCTGCAGCTCTTTTATATTTATATTTGTCGCTTTGGAGATAACTCCTAAATCTACTCCTGCTTTTACTAAATTATAAGCTGTTTCTGTTTTTCCTTCATCTCGTCCAATGCTAATTCCTTCATCTCGTCCAATATCAATACCTTTATCCATTCCAACTTCTTTTCCTAATTCGTATGGGTCATAATATAATAATGCATCAAAGTTCTCCATTATTCTTTCTGCTTCTTTTTTTACATCCATCAATAACTCATCTCCTTCATATATCTTTTTGATTTTTTCTTCATCTGTTTCTACTAATAAATAAAGTAATTTTGCTAATTTATCTTTCTTAATATCATTATAAGCTACATATTTTAGATAGTCAAGATTGATATCATAGATCTCTATTTCTTTATTTCTTTTTACATA
>CALVXT010000079.1 GCA_944371545.1 uncultured Bacilli bacterium
GGCAAATCACGATAAGAATGTAAATCATGTTTATAAATTAACATTCCACCAGGACAATTCATTGGTTTAATAGCAAATTCAGTTTCATCAATTTTCGTTGTATACATGTTTTCTTTATAATTATCCCAATGTCCTGATAATTCCCATAAATCTCTATTTAACATCATTGGCGTTTTAACAAATACATATCCTTCTTTACTATGTTCTTCATACCAAAAATCTTCTAATGTTTTTCTTAAAATCATGCCATTAGGAAGCCAAAAAGGAAATCCGGGTCCATATTCACTAATCATAAATAAACCTAACTCTTTGCCTAATTTTTTATGATCTCTTTTTTTTGCCTCTTCTAACATTTCTAAATATTCTTTTAAATCTTCCTCTTTTTCAAAGCAAATGCCATAAACTCTTTGAAGCATTTTATTTTTAGAATCCCCTTTATAATATGCTCCAGCAACTTTTAATAATTTAAAATATTTACATTCTTTAACCGTATCTACATGTGGTCCACGACAAAGATCCGTAAAATCACCTTGTGTATAGCAAGATATTACTTCTCCTTCAGGCATATTTTCAATTAAATCAGTTTTATATGGATCACTTTTAAACTTTTCTAAAGCTTCTTCTTTTGTAAGTTCATGTCTTACTATTCGTTTTCCATCCTTACTAATCTTTTTCATTTCTCGTTCGATTTTTTCCAAATCTTCTTCTTTTAAAGTCACATCTCCTAAATCCATATCATAGTAGAATCCTTCACTTATTACTGGTCCTACCCAAAATTTAGCATCTGGATATAGATGACTTACAGCTTGCGCTAGTAAGTGAGCACAGCTATGGTTTAAAATACTTAATTTTTCATTTTCTTTAATATTTATCATAATAATCGCCCTCTCTTTTTTTATTATACAACAATATTGTTATTTTTTCTTGAATATTTTAAATGTTCATCCGTTTCCTTTTCAAACAAAAGTTGAGAATTAGAACTGAATGGTTTGGAAGATACTAAAAGCACATTAATACTATCTCCTATTTTATAAACCTTATTTTGAGAGTAAAACAAATGATGAGTTTTATCCACATAATCATTTTTTCCTACAAGTATTATTCCCTTAATATTATTTGTAGTTCGAATATAAATTTGTTCTTCGGTCATAAATTCAATAGTTGCATTAAAAGTATATTCTAAAAATTGATGAACGTATTTTTCTAGCAAATACATTTGAATTTCCAATTCAAAAGATTCTGCAGCTATTTCTCGTTCAGACAGATGATCCGTTACTGAACTAATATAATATCGTAATTTTTCCATCTTATCCGTATCAATTCCGTTGACTAAAAATTCACTTAGGACAGCATGATTTATTAAATCGCTTCCTCTTCTAATTGGCGAAGTAAACGTCCCATAATGTTCTAGTGCCAACCCAAAATGTCCTTCACATTTTGATGAATAATAAGCTCTTTCCATAGATAATAAAAATATTTGTGAAATATATTTACGTTCTTCGTTAGTACAATTCTTATAGGCATTTAGAAGATATTTTTGATACGATTTCTGACTTCTAATTCCATTAATTTTCTTTATTGTTAATAAACTATGTTGCAAATTATTTTTTAACTTAACCATTTTATTGACTGAAGGACATTGATGATTCCGATATACAAACGGAAGATTAAGCCAAAAACTATATTCAGTAATTGCTTCATTTGCCAAAAGCATAAAGTTTTCAATCATTCTATTTGAAGTTCCAATTTGTTCTTCTTTAATTCCTATAGGTACATTTTTTTCATTTAATTCCACCTGAGTTTCAGAATTAAAAAAGTATAGATATCCTCGTTTCAATTTTCGTGTTTGTAAAATAGCAGATAATTCATTCATTTCTAATAATTTTTTTTGAAAAGGTAAATAGTCAGGTTCAATAATCTCTTTTTCTAATAAAAGATTTACTTTATCGTAAGACATTTTTTTATCACTGCGAATTAGACTTCGAAAAATTTGAAAATCTACAATCTTACCATTAAAATCTACATCAATAACCATAGTTTTAGCAAGCTTATCTTCCTGCTCATTTAAAGAACAAAGACCATCAGACAAATAACTAGGTAATTGAGGAATGACGTAATGTGAAGGATAACAACTGGTTCCTCGTTTTATTGCTTCAACAAAACAATCACTTTCAAACGGAGCATAATAATCCACATCTGCAATATGGACATATAGACGATACCCTGTGCTTTTCTTTTCAATAGAAACTGCATCATCCAAATCCTTAGCATAAGGTGGATCAATTGTAAAAGTTGGTAATGCTCGTAGATCAACTCTGTCTTCATAATCTTTTAAAATTGAAAGATTTAAAATTTTCTCCTGAATATTATTAGGAAATTCAAAAGAAAAATTATAATTAATGGCTACTTCATCAATCCACGCTTTTAAATCATTAGACATTCTTTTTATATAATTAAGATGAAATTTTTTGCTTTTTCTATCAAAAGAATAAGTTGCCAAAATTAGATCATTTTCAGAAAAAGAAAGATTTGTATCTAATTGAGCTTCATAATACAAATTTTCTAGCGATAACCATTTATCTCCTTTTTTAACAAAAATCTTTCTTGGGTTTTTTCTTTCTAAAATATCTACAACTTTTCCCTCTTGTTCATCACCTTTACAATTTAGTAATATACTAGCTAAATCTCCGACAAAAGCTCCTGTAAGATTAGAATTTTTTATAAAGATCTTTTTTTGATTATGAAGAACATAATATCTTTGAGTATTAAAATCTTTTCTTATTTCTGTTTTAATATACTGTTGAGAGATACCTCCTTCTTTTTTTACAATTCGCTTTATTATTCCATAATTACATTTCTTTTTTGAAAAATCATTTGATAGACACTGAATGAATAATGTATCCCCTATCTTCGCTTGTTTCTGTTCTACTTCTTTTTTATCAATTTGAATTCGTATACCCTCTTCTGTTTCAACATAAAAATTTTTTTTGTTTGATAGTTTTAAAATTCCAAACTTCAAAAATGCGTCATTTGCCATGTGAATATACTCATTATTCTCACAATAAATTTTTCCTTTTTGTTCTAGATTTAGCAAAATGTTTTTTAAATTTTCTAATTCATCATAAGGAATCTCAAGCTGTTTTTGTAAATCAAAAATACTATGAAATTTTCGTGATTTTTCAAAAAAATCTAACACCTTTTTTTCTAAACTCATACTCTCTCCCTCACATAGAAAAAGGATGATACCACTAGGAGTGCTTTAAGCACGGTACCATCCTTATATTTTACTTAATTCTTGGATAACGGCAATTACCGAATCTTATTAGATCTCTACAAAAGGAGTAACAAAAGAATTTTTCACTTAGTTCCACCTAACCTAAGCTCTCTATAAAAAAGGTTTCTTTTATCATATCTTTTGATCACTGATTTACAAGGCTATCTTAACACTTTTATTTTAGCATTTCAAGTTTTTTTAAATAAATATTTCTAACACCTGAAAAAATATTCTTCATATATTATACTAGTAGGTGATCTTTATGAAAAGAAATTGTCATAACAGCTTTTTTTCAATTTTAATTATTTTTGGTTTAGGAATTCTAATTTTTTATCAACTCATAATTACCTTTATTTTACCAATCCGATTTAATATTTTTATTCTTTTAGTTGAAGTTCTTCTGCTGTTGTTCTTCTTGTACAGAATAGTATGGCCTTATTAAATTTTCTGTTTTAAATACATAATCTAATACTTCTCTTATTTTTTTTACTCGTTCAAATTCAGAACCTTTTTCTTCAAATTTTAAAGGTAAAGAAATGACTAGAAAAAAAAGTTTTCTTTCTTCTTCACTCCATGGACAAATTCTAAAATACTCATGAAGCAATACTTCAAAATTTAAATCAAAGTAGGAACAATGATAAAAATTTAATAAATCTAAAACAGGCGTATCTTGACGACTTTTTTCCCAGCTAAGTAAACAATCTTTATTACACTTATGATAATGATCTAAAGACAAATGATTATGAATCTGACAAACACGATATTTACTTAATTTTTGAACTTTTTGATACCAAACTTCTAATTCTTGAGAAGCAAAATCTAAAGAAGAAAAAATTTTAGAAATATTTCTTAAAAGCAGATACTCACTAGGAGAAGGATAAACAATTTGAAAATATCGCTCATACAAATCATTATAAAAATAACGAAGATATTCAATTTGTTCTAAAACGTTATCATAAATTTGTTTAAAATCATCTTCAGTAACTTCACGATAATAAGTGGTTTTTTGATGAAGCAAGGCCACTACTTTCATAAAATCCATTGCTTTTTGTTCTTTAGGCATTTTTGTATCAGGAACATATTCAAAAACATTTATTCCTTCACGACTATCATCTAAAAGTAATGGAAAATTAGAAAATCCTCTACTTTCTAAATATTGATATAAAGAACGTAGATCTTTTTCTTTAGATTTAACAACTACATTTCCGCTAGTTGATTCTAAAATATGAGCTTGTCCTGAAATTGTATAACGATAAGGTTTATAAATATCTTTAACAACTTCCAAGCTACGATTATTCATTTTCAGTTGGAATAAGTATTTTTTCTCCCGGAGTCAAATTACTTAAATCATTATAATCCATTAACAAATTCATATTAGAATTATACATAGTACAAATTGTCTCAACCGTTTCTCCTTCTTTTACCATATGAATGTGATAAGTTGTAAATTCATTGTCTGCATCAACATTTTGCATAATGACATCCTCACTTTCTTGTAACGATTTTTCATTCTTTGCTTTTATCAAAACCTCTTCACGATCAACTTTTTCATCATCACTTTTTTCTTCTTCTTTTTCTTCAATGTCTTGTGTAGTATCTGCATCTTCATCATCATGTCTTTCTTCCATCATTTTTAAAATTTCTTCAGAATCCACTTCTACAACAGGTTCCGAGACCTCTTCCTCTTCTTCTTTTTCTATTTCTTGTCCTTCAAGTTCTAATTCAATATGCACAGTAATTTTACTATCATCTACCATATCATAAGCAAAATCACTAATTTCAATCGTAATAGAATCTTTATCTAAATTATCAGGAATTTCTATTGTAAATGGAATTTTGAAAGAAAAAGGCGTGACATTTACACTAATCTCATGACTCTTATAATCCCCCGTAACAAATAAATTTCCTACAACACTACCCTCTTCAACTGAAAATTCTCTTTCTAAAGAAATACTTGTAATTTCCTGAACTTTGGCATTAAAATCCAACTCCTTAGTAAAAGGTATTACACTTTTCATTTTTACCATTCCTTTCTAAAAAAGAATATGATAAATGTCACAAAAAAATCACTTATTTAAAGTGATTCTTTTAAAAGTTCTGGATGTTTCTTAAAAAACAAAGAAAAAGCCAGTTGCAATTCATCTAAATTAGCTATTTCTTCTAAAAAAACTTCTTCATTCTCAACAATTCGTTTTCTAATTACAATTTCTTCTGGATTTTCTTTTAAAGCTAAATAAACAAAAGTATCTTGATTATGTAAAATTTTATCTAAAACAAAATACTCTTTTTGGTTATCTAATGTAATAACATTCATTGTTACTTCATCATTCATCTTTTTAACTCACTTTCTTGATTTTCATATTTTTCTATAGTTTCTTGTCTTTGGTTTTCATTATACATAACTTCCTTCATAGCTTTTAAATACTCGTCAGTATTTTCATATCCTAAACTATGAACATATTCTTCTGCCGTTTGAGCGTCCACAAAATCATTTGGTAAAGCTCTTATGATTCGATCATCATTTTGATAAGCATTATCTTTAGAAACATCTAAAACTGCCGCTAAAAGGGCATCGCCTTGTAATTTTCCAAATTTTGAAGCATAATTCTCCACATCAATAGCTATTCCCATATGGTCATATTGTGGTTCACTTATTCCAGTATAAGTATTTTTAGCAATGTTTGTATTTTCCGAAACAATTTCTTGAGCATCTTCATAAATTGGTCTAAAATTTTTTTCTATTTGATTATTTTCAATTATCGTATTAGCAAGATGTTTTCCGTTAAAAGCTAAACTTGTAGCAAAAGCCAATATAAAAGTTCCTCCAAAAACAAAACGTTTTACACTCTTCTCTACTTTTGCTTTTACAATTTTTTCTTGCTTTTCTTGTAAAATCTTATTACGTTCAAGTCTTTCCCTTTTTTGTTGTTGAAAGCTTTTAATAGGAATAAAATCTAGTTCCTTTTCCATATTATCACCTCGTATAATGTAGTTAAGATATTTTTTAACTACATTTTCTATATTTAGATTTTTGTTAAGAGATATCTATA
>CALVXT010000080.1 GCA_944371545.1 uncultured Bacilli bacterium
TTAAAAAGTCATCAATCCACGATGAATCCTAGGATTAATGACTATTTGATCGAAATTTTATACTTTTATCCTGCTTTAATTATTATTTTTCGATTTCATTATGATAATTTAATTCATTTTATTTCATGTTCCTATAGTTATTTAGTTTTATGTTTGATTTTTCTAATTTAATACAAAATTTTAAATTAATATAATAGGTTTATAAATTAAACAAGAAGATGTCTTGAAGTTGGTAAATAAACTATGGTATAATGTTCTCATTAAAAAAGAATAGAAGGAAATGAGATAATGAAAAAGAAATATAAAATTATGATTGTTGTTCTTTTAGTTGTGTTGTTAGTAGCGGGTGGTATAGGAGTTTATTTTTTCTTTTTTAGAAATGAACCTACTGAACAACCACCAGTTAATGAAATTCAAGTTACTAACTCCATAGAGGAATATGGATATAATTTGGATGATCGGGATACGGAATTGTTTGAAGAAAAGTTTGAAGAGTTGAAAACTCTTTTGAGTCAAGAAGAATATGATGTAGAAGAATATGTTTCTTTAGTTAGTCAATTGTTTGTTATTGACTTATATACAATTGATAATAAAATTAGCCGTTATGATGTTGGCGGACTTGAGTATGTTTATCCGGATGCAGTTTCTTCTTTTCAATCAGTAGCTGAGAATTCTATTTATAAAACTGTTGAAAATAATTTGGATGATACAAGAACACAAGATTTACCAGAAGTATCTGAGATTACATTGGATTCTATTTCTGAAACAACTTTCATCATGCCTGATGAATCTGAAGTTGCTGGTTATGCTGTTAAATTATCTTGGGATTATGTAGAAGATTTAGGTTACGATACTAGTGCGACGCTTATTTTAATCCCTAGTGAGAAAAAATATGGAGTTGTATACTTTGAACCAAATTAGTAACTTGATTATTTCTGAATTTTCTGTATAATAGAAATATAATAAGGAGAATGTAAAATGAAACAAAGCGAAGGAAGTAGTTTAAAAAAATATACAGTTATTGTAATTGTATTTGTAATATCTATCATGGTAATTGGTGTAAGTGTTAGTTACTCTTTCTTTAATATTAGCGTTGAGGGAAGTAAAGATGTTCCTCCTTCTACCGCAGCTCCTTTTGAAGTGACTACTACTTTAAATGATGCGACTGCTATAAATGCTGCACAACTTGTTTTAATTGATGGAAGTACATATGAAGATAATGCTGAAAAGGTTTCTTTTAGTGTAACAAATTCCTCTTCTTCTGGAGCAAAGGCTAAATATACTATTGATTTAGTGGAAATGAGTATTACTAAAAATTTGGCTAGTAAATATTTTAAATGGGCTTTAGTTGTAAATCCAGAAGGTGATAATCGTCAAGTGTTTACAGGAGATTTTGCTGATGCAAGTATTGGAGCAGAAGGAAATTCAGATACTACTTTAGTTGAAGGATTAACTAAGACTTTACTTAGTGAAGAGGAAGCTTTAACTTTGGATATTGGAGCGACTGATAATTTAGATTTTTATATATGGTTAGAAAATGATGATAGTGTTGACCAACTTTATTTAACAAATGGTGATTTTAGTGGTAAGCTTTCAATGAATGCTGTTCCTACTAGATAAAAATGGGCTTAGTTTTAAGCCTTTTTCTTTTGGGTATTTTATGTTAAAATACAAATAGTGGGTGAGATTATGAGAAATTTAAATGCTGTATTGTTAACGTTATTTGCAGGTGTTTTTTTCTTGTTTGGTTTTGTATTGGTTAAATTTGTTAAGAAAAAAAGAGAATTAAGTATTTTGGCTACGGGAATGGCTTTAGTAGTTATGTTAGGAATGACTTTTTTTGATTTAATGCCTGAAATACTTGAAATGAGTGAAATGGTTAGTTTTGGTAAATGGCAAAAATTGTTGTATATTTTAGCTTTTATGATTTTAGGAATTTTATTATTAAAAGTTTTTGATTATTTCTTGCCGCATCATCATCATGATCATCATGAACATGAAAAAAATCATGAAGAACACGACCATCATTTGTTTCATATTGGTTTTATTATGACTACATCTTTAATTTTACATAATATCTTAGAAGGTATGAGCATTTATATTATTGGAGCAGAAAGTTTATCCGCAGGATTTTTAACTGCTTTAGCTGTTGGATGTCATAATTTGCCTTTAGGAATTGAAGTAGCTAGTAGTATGGAAGTTGAAAAAAATAATGGACTTTTAAAAAAAATTATTGCCATTTTGTTAGTTTTATCTTCTTCTTTTGGAGCAATTATCTTGTATTTATTAGGAGGAAATATTCCAACAATTGTATTACTTGCCTTAATTTCTTTAGCATGCGGGATGATTTTATATATTGCTTTATTTGAACTTTTAGTTGAAGTAATGAGTTATTTAAAAAGAAGAGAAACTTATTATGGTATGGCAATAGGAGTAATTGTTCTTTTATTAATGACTTTTATTCATTAGTTTAGTATAATGTTTAACGAAAAGGAGTGTTTATATGGGAAGAGCTTATGAAGTTAGAAAAGCAAGCATTCAAAAAACTGGAGCTGCTAAAGCTAAATTGTATTCAAATTATGCTAAAGAAATTTATTTAGCTGCAAAAAAAGGAACACCAGAAATTGAAAGTAATGTTTTATTAAAAAGATTGGTAGATAAAGCTAAAAAGGAACAAGTTCCTAGTGATATTATAAATCGCGCTATTGATAAGGCTAAGGGTGCTGGTGGAGAGGATTATGAAGTAGTTACTTATGAAGGATTTGGTCCTGGAGCTTCAACTTTAATTATTCGAACACTTACAGATAATGTCAATCGAACAGTTGGAATGGTACGTGCTGCTTTTAATAAAATTCATAAAAGTTTGGGTGTTACAAACTCTGTATCTTATAATTATGATTATTTGGCTATTATTAGTGTCAAAGATATGAATGAAGAAGAAGTTTTTAATGCATTACTTGAAAATGGAATTGAACCTGTTGATTTTGAAAACGAAGATGGAGAAATTGTCATTACAGTAAAGCCTACTGATCATAATAAAGTAAAAGATGTTTTAGAAAGTATTAATCCTGATGTTCATTATGAATTAGATGAAGAAGGAATGTATGCTAAAGATAAAGTGACTTTAGAAGGAGAAGATTTAGAGCTTTTCGAACGTTTACTTTCTTTATTAGAAGATATTGACGACGTTAGTGATATTTATCATAATGTTAATTTATAGAGTCAGAATTTTCTGACTTTTTTTCTACAAAAAAAAGGAAATTGCCATCTTTTCTTGTATATATTTATGAAAGGAGGTTTTTTCTTATTCAAAATTATGTTAATGAATATATTTTAGAAAGTTTACCCAAGATTTTTGATAAGCATCCTAATTTGTTTTCAGAACGAGATAAGTATAAAGATTTTTTGGAAAAAAAGATTTATTTAAAAGAACAAAATATCCTTATTTTAAAAGAAATTTCCAAAGGATTAAAAAAAGATTTAGGTGTTGATTATTCAGTACGTGAACTTTATTTTATGCAAAAGTTTTATCTGATGTATCCAGATGTTGCGCCTCTTGAGTTACTTTCTCTTTCATGGGAACATATTCAAATTCTTTTGCATTTATTTTCTAAAAGAAAAAGAGATTTTTATGTTGAAAAATGTATTGCTTATAAATGGGATATTTTGGAATTGCAAAAAGCTATTTTACATGATATGTATGATAAATATGTATTTGTTAAAAAGCAGTACAAAAATGGTGTTTTTTCAGATGAAAAATTTTTTGAAATTCAAGATAATCTATGGATTAATGAATAAATTTTCATGTTTTTTTCACATATTTGGTATAATATAAGGCAAAAGAAGGTGAAGTATGAAAATTTTAGTTGTTGATGATGAAAAATTAATTCGAGATGTTGTTAAAGAATATTTGCAACTTGATGGGTTTACGGTTGAGGAAGCTAGTAATGGTGATGAAGCTGTTGAACTTAGTATGCAAAATGAATACAATTTGATTATTATGGATATTATGATGCCTAAAAAGGATGGGTATCAAGCTGTTCGAGAAATTAAAAAGGTAAAAGATATTCCTGTTTTAATGTTATCTGCTAGAGGTGAGGAATTTGATAAATTGATAGGTTTTGATTTAGGAATTGATGATTATGTGACAAAACCTTTTAGTCCCAAAGAGTTAGTAGCAAGAGTAAAAGCTATTATTAAACGAAATGAGAAGAGTGGGGTAAAATTAGAATTTGGCGGTCTTGTTTTAGATGATAAAGCTCATGAAGTTACTATTGATGGCAAGAGTGTGAATTTGACTCCAAAAGAATATGATTTATTAAAATATTTTGTTTCTAATAATCATATTGCTTTATCTCGTGAGCAACTTCTTACCAATATTTGGGGATATGACTTTTATGGGGATGATCGAACTGTAGATACACACGTGAAAACTTTAAGACACCAACTTGGTAAATACGGACAATATATTAAAACGGTTCGTAAAGTGGGGTATAAGTTTGAATATTAAAAAACGTTTTTCTAGTATAAAAGCAAAAACGTTACTCTATTTAATTGTGTTTAGTGTGTCTATATTGTTGGTTTTATGGTTTTGTCAAATTGTATTTTTAAAATATTCTTATCAAGATTATCAAATTCAAAATATAAATCAATTAGCTTTAAGTATTCAACGATCTTCTTTTGTTAATTTAAACAGTACTTTAGAAGAAGTTGCATATGAAAATGAAGTATGTATTGAGTATTATACCAATTCTGGAAATGTGTATTATTATAATACCATGATGAATGGTTGCGCATTAGGTAAGAACAATCAAGATATTTTAAAAACAGAGAATGCTTTTATGGAATCTAATTTAACTTCAGATACGTATAAAGTTATTAATAGAGAATATGAAGTACAGGCATTTTTGTATGGAATTAAATTAGATAGTGGTTCTGTCTTTTTATATAGTACTTTGGAAGATGTTGGTGGAGCAAATGCTGTTTTAAAAAATCAATTAATTTATTTAACTTTTATTGCAATTATTTTTGCTTGTATGATTGCTTATTTTCTTTCAAAAAAAATTACTGAACCTATTTTAGATATTACTAAAAAGGCTCAGAAATTAGGCTCTAGTCCAACGGTTAAGTTTCCGGATTATGGAGTGCTAGAGGTAAATGAGCTTGCCCATGTATTAAGTAATGCTCAGACAGAGATGGTGAAAACGGATGAACTTCGACGAGATTTGATGGCAAATGTTTCTCATGATTTAAAAACTCCTTTAACTATGATTAAGGCTTACGCAGAGATGGTTAGAGATATTAGTTATCAAGATGAACAAAAAAGAACAGAACATTGTAATATTATTATGGATGAGGTAGACCGTTTGAATGTTTTGGTAAACGATATTTTAACTCTTTCAAAAATGCAGGCAAATGCTGATGAAATTCATTTAGAATCTTTTGATTTGATTAAAGAAATTAAAACTATTGTAAAACGATATGAAATTATTAAGGAAACAGAAAATTATCATTTTGTTTTGGATTTGCCTGCTAAAGCTATGGTATGTGCAGATCAGAAAAAATTAAATCAAGTAATTTACAATCTAATTAACAATGCAATTAATTATACTGGTGCAGATAAAACTGTTACAATTCGGGTAAAAAAAGAAAAGGATTCTTATTTAGTAGAAATCATTGATACAGGTAAAGGGATTAAAAAAGAAGAAATTGATTTGATTTGGGATAAGTATTATAAAAATGATAAAAATCATCAAAGAAATGTTGTAGGTACAGGTTTAGGCTTGTCTATCGTGAAAACTATTTTGGAAAATCATCACTTTAAATATGGTGTTAAATCTGAGAAAAATAAAGGAACAGCTTTCTATTTCTATGTTAAGAAAAAATAATTTAGCAGAACCCTCATTTTTCTTTCACAAGAATTTTACAAATGAAGAGTATAGTTAATCTTGTGAAAGGAGGAAGGCTTATAGATATAAATGAAATAAACTCATTTAATTGTAAAATGTAAAGTTGAAATAATTTTTTGATTATTCACTTTATCTTCACATAAACTTCATAAAAATCGTGTAACATGTTTATCATGAAAGGAGAAGTGATAAAGTAAGATACGACCCATATATTTTGTAAAAAAATATATAAAAAACTCTATACAATATAAATAACATATAAACTCAAACTCACACTTTTTGAGGAAGGACGACCTTTTTAATGTCCTTCCTCTTTATTATGTAGCCGCCGGGGTAGGCAGCTACTTATAAAACCACGTGCTATGCACGTGAGACATGAAGAGCGATGGC
>CALVXT010000081.1 GCA_944371545.1 uncultured Bacilli bacterium
AAAAAATAGTGACTGATTATATTTATTAGTAGCAGTCACCATTTTTCTATTTTGCCCCGGAAAATTTTTTACACCCATTATTACAATATTATTCATGATGCTGAACTTTATCCAAAAAAGCATGATTATTTATTTAAAATTTTTTTTATCTAATATTCTTAATTTCAAACGAATTATAATAATAATTAATACAACAACAATTATAAATAACGTTCTAATAACTGCTGCATAGCTTTCTGATAATATTATCTTTCTTTTCGTTTCTGATAAATTCAGAAAATATTGAAAAATCATATTATATTCAGAATTATTTTTATTTTTATTCCACGTAAAAGAACTAAGATTAATTCTTAAACTATATTGCAAATCTGAATTTTCAGTCACCTCAATAGTCTCAGTATAGCTATCTTGATTATTTATAACATACTCCTTGATGTTAGAATCATATGTAATATTCCACTCTGATAAAATATTTTCTGTTTTTTCCAAATTAACCCATGGAATTGTTACAATTAAAACACCATAAGGAACCGTTTTTAAATGCTTTTTAAAAGTTTTAATATTAGTAGATATTACTGATTCCGATTGTTTCAAAAACTTTTGATAATTATCTAACTTGATATCCGGAATGAAATTATGAATACTAAGTTCATAAATATCACTATATCCTATGCTATGATACTTATGAAAAACTGGCCATAAATTAATTGCAAATAAAACGAACAGAGCAATAATAACTCCACATACACAAGCAAAATAATATAAAGCTGAACTAATCTTTTTCATCCTTACCTCACTTAAACGTAAAAGATTTACAAATTTACTTTGATTAAAAAAATCTTTTAACAATACTTTATTCCTTTTCAACAAAAAAAACTCCAATATCAACACCTAAAACCACAGCTATTTTATAAAGATTTGTAACTTTAATACCATTTTTTCCTAATCCAGCCTCAAAATGTCGATAATAATCATAAGACATATCAATATCCAAAGCAAGCTGTTCTTGAGTAATATTTTTTTCTTTTCGAATTCTAATAATATTTTTCACAACAGTTTGAAGAATATCTGGATTAAAAATAAAATCTCTTTTAAATGTAGTCAAATAATTCACCCTCTTATTAATAAACAACTATTTAAAGGTAATTTAATATTATTATTACTATTTAACAAAACAAAATATCAGTCTTCTCTGTTAAACATCTTCCATTTTTTAAACAATACCTAATATCAACAGTCAAAGAATCTTCGAAATCCAATTCATCTATTTCAGTAAAAGAATTATTTTGACACATTTCTCCATTTTCTAACTTTGAACAAGAATCATAATTAACATAAATATGAGCATCATCAAATTCTTTTAACGTTATTATAAATGAATAAAAAGATACATGTTTTATACCTAAAGAAAACTCTACATTATTTACATCTTCAATATCTTTAACTATTTCAAAATCCTCCAAAGATAACACTCTATAATCATCCTGAATAGTTGCTTTACCAACATTAATTGAAAAATGTTTAGAAACAACACGAAAAGAGTATTCTGGTTCAGAAATTTGTTCTTCAAAATGTACTTCCTCTTCCTTAGAAAAATATAAAGATACAAAAAGCACACAAACCCCTGACACCCATATAAAACTAAAAATTGCTCCCACAACTAACAAAAACTTTTTCATAAAATTCTCCAAAACTCACCATAAACTATTTTTTCACCTATACAATAACACACATTATATGAATAAACAATAAATATAGCAAAATCAAAAAAACTAATCAAAAAAATATCGTAATTTAAAAATTACTAATAACAAACAAATACTTGCTATTAAAAATATAAGCAAAAACCAAAAATTAAACAAAGATAAAATAAACAATAAAAGTAAACTGAACAATAAAATAAATAGAAAGTTAAAATAAAACTTATTATAATGCTTAAAACTAGTAACTATAAATAAAAATACAGGTATAAACAAATACATTACAAGATTGAATGCCAAAATATCAACAGGTAAAGATATATCAAGAATAAAGGCAACACTACAATATATTAAAACTTTAAATAAAACAATAAACAGAAATAGAAAAATCAACTTTGAAAAAAGCCATTTCTTTGATTTTACCCGAAGAAAAACAAACTCAGGACTATTTTCCGTTTCAAAAGTGATAAATAGATAAGAAAAATAAAAGGTAAGACCCATTTGAAAAAGAAAAAATAAATTAGATAAAAGATCGAGATTTTCAGTATTTAAAATTCCCAACAAATCCTTTATTTCAGCAACACTAACTTCATAATCTAATGTCAAATAATTTTTTAAAAGAAAGGTCATTAAATAAAACAAAATAAAGTAAACAATAAGCCATTTTAAAAATCTATGAATAAAGGTCCATCTAAAAATATGAAATTGATATCTCATTTAATTATCTTTCCATTCTCTAATTCGATTATCTCGTCACATAACTCAACTAAATCATCTTGAATATGACTAGTAACAATTATAATTTTATCTTTATCACTTAATTCTTTAATATGCTTTTTTAAAACTTGTACACTTTGGACATCTATTCCATTAAAAGGTTCATCAAGTATTAGTAAATCACTCGGTTCCATAATAGCTTGAGCTATTCCTAATTTTTTTTTTTTTTTTAAAGAATATTTACTAAAATTTTTATCTTTATCTTCAGCCAAACCAACTAACTCTAATACTTGCAATATTTTTTGGTTATCAATTAAATGTTCCAGCTTTGCTAATAGTTGTAAATTTTCAAAACCAGACAAATAAGGAAAAAATGAAGGTTTTTCAATTAAAGCGCGTATTCGTATTGAGGAATCTTTTAAAGATTTTCCATTATAAAAAACACTACCTTCTGTTGATGTATAAAAACCACACAAAATTTTTAGTAAAACAGATTTTCCAGATCCATTTCTTCCTTTTAACCCATATACTTTACCCCCTTGTAATGTTAGATTAATATCTTGCAAGACTATATTGTTTTTAAAACTTTTATTTACATTTTGAACTTTAATTTCCATATATACCTCACTATCTATCTTTCTCACAATCAATAATAAATTTTTCTTTATTACGATAACTTACATGCATAATAATTCCTGAAAGAAGACACCAGAATAGACCAAAGACAAGTGTTGTAAACATTCCATACTGATCGTTAAAAGTAAATGCATTAATGATATTAAATTGCAAACCAAAACCAGAATTAAGAATATTAATAAAGAAAAAGTTATTAACAACTATTTCCAAAAATAACTCAATAGCTATCACAATCAAAAAAGAAATAAGAACCGTAGTAACAGGATTATGTTTTTTCCTAGCCACCGTTAAAAAAATATGAATATAAGTAGCCATATAAAATAAAATATTCAGAATATATGCAATTATAAATAAAAATACATTTTGAGTAGTGGAACTCATCCATACCTCATTTACAACTTCAAATGTGTCGGAATACAAATAGCAAACTACAAAAACAAAAATTAAAAGTAACGGAAATATCAATAGAGGAACGTATGATTTTCTAAATAATTTCTTCTTAAACTTCTCATAACTCTCTCGAATCAAAAAGTTTTTCGATGCATATCGAATTTGAAAGCAAGCAAAGCAAGCAATAGGTAAAATCACAATAAAAAAGCTATATATATTTAAATTGGGAAATTCATAAACAAAACCTGTATGAAACAATGTATAAAAACTAATCTGATATGTTTGATTACTACTCCATGCTTCTTCACAAGCCTTTGTATAATTTTCATCATTTATTTCTTCTATATTATTACGACAAGTATTTTTAAAATTTTCCGACCAAGCAGCATTATATTGCTCAGTTTCAATCCAAGAATTTAACTTGTTATTAACCAAAATAAATAAAATGCATGTCAAAAAAATCATAATAACATATCTATTCGTTATAAATTTCATAAATCCTCCTACAGACACAAAAAATTAGCCCTAAATAATTATTCCTCTAACCCACTACTATCCTTCTAATATAAAGATAACACAAAATTATTATCTTAACAAGATCATACCAAAATCATAAGAATACATATTTTTGTGTAAAAAAAAAGAACATATTAAAGTGTTCTTATCATTCTATTTAAAGTCAAGCATGCTATCAACAGAAAGATTATATTTTCTACATAATTCATATATACAAGCCGTAGAAATTAATAGATTATTTGTCGCATATCTAGATAAAGTACAATGTGAAACAAATAATTCTTGAGCTAATTGCTCTTGAGATAAACCTTTTTCTATTCTAAAACTCTTGATATTATTAGAAATTTTCAGAGAATTTAAGACACGTTTCTCAAAAATTTTGCTCATATCATCGCTTAATCCAAACAAATAATCTAAGGAAACGTGATAAATATTTGCAAGCACAACCATATGTTTTAAAGGAATTATAGTTCGCACAGACTCCCAATCTGCATAACTAGATTTTGATATGTAAATTTTTTTTAGCAATTTCAGATAAAGAGTAACCTTCATACTCACGAATTTCTTTTAATCTAAACATTTCAACTAACTTTCTTTTTATAAACTAAAATTTATAGAATTTAATATAAAATATCACAAATATCTTTTCAGACTTAATAAAAAACCACTAATGATAATTATAGCTATCACTACTATTCGAGCCAAAAAGCTAAAATCAAATAATTCTAATGATATACTTTGAGAATCTTTGATCCACATAATCAATAAAGTCGATATAAGTAAAGCAATAAATAATACAAAAGATAGTAATATTAATAACTCTATAAACATTATTTTTTTACTTTGTTTTTTATTATAACCTAATAAATATTGTAGTCTCATACGTTCCTTTTCTTCACTAATTATATTTTTAATTATCACACAAAATACTAAAACCAACACAATTGTAGCTATTAAACTTACCATTCGTAAAATATCCGTCATTTCAATTAAACTAGACATATCATACTTATCATTTTGATGTTCTACCCTATTTAAAGAAACATAAAAATCCGAGTTTTCTTCCCGAGTTTTGTACTTACCTAATAGTTTTTTATTATTTTAAAAAAGTTTTTTATTTATACAAAAAATCCCAAAAAGTATAAGTTAAAATAGTTTGCTTGTGTTATAATATTCTATGAAAGAAGGTGTTGTTTTGGATAGTAAAAATATAGAAATTTCAAAGTTAAAAGAGACTTGTGATGATATAAGTGATAATTTTGAATTTCTTCAACATTTAATGAAACAGAACTTAAGATATCAATTAGCTTTAGAAGATTATACTGATGATACAAAACAAGAAATTAAGTTTTTAAATGAAACTTGGAAAAAACAGGGTTTGTTAAGAAAAAACAGAAAAAATTGGCCTCTAGAAAAGCAAATTCAAGAAGCTAAAATTATTCAAGAGAATTTTCAACAAATTGTTAACAAAATAGGAAAAGAACATTTCATTTTTTATGATGACGGAAATATCAATTATATATGGCAAAAAACAAAGAAGGAGAAAAAGAATGAGTAAAGGTGGAAACGGAAGAGATTGGGGATATGCAAGTTATGACATGGATAATCCGGATAGTGAAAATTTAATCTATACAAGTTATGAAAATAGTGGTAGTGTAAACCAATATCCAGAGAATGATGATGGAGGGCATGGACATTATCATTGGGAGGACAAGAACGGCCATGATTTAGGAAGAGATGCAAATTTTGGAAGATCAGAAAGTAATAACAGTGAAAATCCATCTACTGGTGAAGTTCAAAATAATGGTGGATGCTATTTAACAACTGCATGTATGCAACATTTTGCACAACAATTTAATGATAAATGTTATGAATTGCAATTATTAAGATGGTTTAGAAATAATTTTGTTTCAGAAGAAGATATTGCACATTATTACGAAACAGCACCAATCATTGTTGATGCAATTAATCAACTTCCTAACAATAATGTTATTTATTCACAAATTTATTTTGACATTATAGAATATTGTGTTAAGGCAATTGAACAAGGACAATATGACATAGCATACAAAAGATATAAAGATTCGATTTTAGCACTTGAAGAAAAATACGCTAGATCTGTGTTAGAACAACGACTTGTAAGAGCTTTACAATATAAATTGTCATAAAATCATGAATATATTTATTATGTGTTTTTTAGAACTAATTACTTTTGTATTAGTTCTTTTTTTATTATATAAATTATGTTAGTAAACGCTATGTACTAGATTGTAAGGGGTAAAAGTATTTTCAAACACAAAGATATGTAGTATAATGAATATGTCGAA
>CALVXT010000082.1 GCA_944371545.1 uncultured Bacilli bacterium
GTATGTATATTGAGGGTTTGGAAAGTGTTCTAAAAACGATGAATTTAGAAATTGGAACGCATCATTTGGTTTTGGTATTAGACAAACAAATTTTAGGATATGTAGAAATTACAATTCCTGAAGATTTTAAAACAGAAACAAATGAAGAAAATACTAATAACGAAAATTCTAATGAAAATAGTTCTTCAAATGAGAATACATCAAATACGAAAACGGAAACAAAAGTTGAAACAGAAAATATTTCTTATAGTACAGAAGAAATATCTGAAGTAAATATGAAACGTGGCGAGAGAAGAGTTACCCAAGCTGGTCAAGTTGGTAGAAAAGAAGTTACTTATCGAATTACTTATGATGAAAGTGGTAAAGAAATTTCAAGGGAAAAGATATCAGAAAAAATTGTGGTTAATCCTGTAAATGAGAAAGTATTAGTTGGAAGTAGCGATTACAATATTAATACTGATACTTATTATTTTGTAGGTGGTCATTCTTGTTTGTCTCAAGATTTTGATCTAGAAACTTTAGAATGTAAAGGTGAAAAATATTCTTTTTCTGCTATTAATTTAAAAGGAACTTATTATGCTACTTGTATTGGCAAATTTTATACATCGACTACTCCGAGTGAATGTGGAGCATATGGAGAAAAAAATTTAGATAATTTGTTTTTATTAAAAGATTATGATAAAGAAAAGTGTTTATTAATATCTGATTATAAAGGAGATGAAATGATATTTTATGCAGGTCTTGTCGACTTTTCTCCAGTAAAAATCACTGAAGAATTTTGTGATACTTGGAGATTGGCATGTGGAAGTTGGTAGGTATTTTAAAAGAGTGATTTTTCTTCACTCTTTATTTTTTTCGATTTCTTCTTTTAATTGTTCGTATTTTAATGCACCGGGAATTTTTTCTTTAATTTCATTATCTTTAATAATAAAAGTATTTGGATAAGATGTTATGAAATAATTTTCAAATGTAGTGTTTTCTTCATCAATTAAAACAGGGAACGTATAATTTTTATCTTCTATATATTTTTTTATTTCTTCTTTTGATGCTTTATTTTCTTTTGGACTTACGATAGTTAATATAATTATATCTTTATTTTGATATTCTTGATAAAGTTTTTCAATGCTTTCTAATTCTTCTTTACAAATGGAACAAGTCGTTGACCAGAAATTTAAGAAGATGGTTTTGTCTTGATATTTTTCTAATGTATATTCTTGGTTATTAATATCTTTTAAAGTGAAATTTGGTGCAACTTTTAAATCTATATTATTTCCGGTTCCACAATTTGATAAACCGCTTTCATTTATAGTACAACTATTTAAAGATTTTTCTGGAATAGAGCTTATGCCGTTGTATAGCAAAATCATTCCAATAACAATTAGAAGTAGGCCGCCGATTTTTACTAAATTCATTAAAGCTTTTTGATGTTTTTTTAGTAAGTTTAAAGCCTCATTTGTAAAAAGTCCTAATATTAGAAAAGGAATAATGAACCCGATTGCGTAGAGAAGAACGTAAAGATTACCTATAAGCATGCTTTCTTCACTTCCAGCCATCATAAGGACAGATGATAGAGCAGGACCTACACATGGTGTCCAAGCAAAACTAAATAAAAAACCTAGAATGAATGCAAATAAAGGATTCATTTTTTTGATATTGATATTTGCATTTATTTTCTTTTCTTTTTGAAGAAATTTAATTTTAATTATTCCAGTTTGAAATAATCCCATAACAATAATTAAAATGCCACATATGATTAAAAGAATGTATTTAGAATTATTAAAAAAACTACCAATAGCCGTAAATGAAAGACCTAAGATAAAAAAAGAGGCCGATATTCCTAAGACAAAGAAAAGTGTATGTAAAAGTGTTGTTTTTCTTTTATAAGTAATGGTTCCATCTTCATTTACTGTTTTAGCACTTCCAGCTAAATAACTCATATATAAAGGAATAATTGGGATAATACATGGTGAGAAAAAAGAAATTAATCCTTCTAAAAATACCGTGATAAATCCAAAACTTTCTAACATAGTTACCTCCTAATGCCTTGGGTATTTTATCAAATTTTTTTTATTTTGAAAAGCTTATTTTAATGCATAGCTACTATTAATTACCGGAATACTGTAAAGTAGTAAAATGTCGGCATTTTCTTGCCAGTTGATTTCAGAAACATTTTTTAGATAATTACTTCCGATATAGCGAAGATCAATTACTGTGATTTTCTTATATTCTGGAATTAATAATGGAATAAGAGAACTTGCAAATGAATCTCTAAAAACGATAAGTTCTTTATGGGAAATTGCCTTTTCATTTTCAATAAATAATAGAGGAGTTGCACCGCTTAAGAACACGTCATAACCATCTAAATTATTGATATTTTCTTTTTGATAAACTTTTTCTGTTTTTTGTTTTTCATAATTATATACAGTTGCCTCTTCGATAATATCGTTTGTGTAATAAGTGATTGTTTCTCCTTTAATATTGTTTGGAATTCGCGATTTTAAAGCACCATAAAATGGATATACTTCTTGTTTGATCCAAGTATAGTTTGTTTCAGGTAAGTTCATTTCTTCTTTTAATTTTTGAACTACATTTTGTAATTCGGATTGTTTCCAGTGGATGTCTGTTTGATAATAACTTTCTATATTTAATTCTTCAAACAATGAGATATAGGAATAATCTTGAAATTCTGTTTGGATTTGTGAGACAAGTTCTTCATAATTTAATTTAGGAATTTTAGGGTCATCTACATAATAAATTTTATCTGGAATAATACTGTAGTAAACATTTGAAGATTTGTTATATGTATCCAGAGTCTTTTTTAGAAGTTCAGTAAAATGACTCACTGATTTTTTATCGATGCTTGTGTTTAATTCGTATAAGGAATTTTCTATTTGAATTACATTGTTTTCTTCTTTTTTCTGTAATAGATTTAAAGAAACGGTTCCTTTTAATTTTCTAAATTCTGTTCGAAATGGAAATTGGTCTGTTAAATAATCCGTCCATTTAGAGAAGTAACTATTATCTAAAATATTTGCTACTGAAAATTTTGGAATTTGTTCTAATTTTCTTCTTTCTTCTTTAGATAGTTCAGCATCTGGTTTAATTATACCTAAAATGCAAAATACAAACATGGGACCTAAAATACACATAATTGTTAATTTATCTTTCATATTTTTCTCCTTCTAAAATCTAAAATATAAAAATGGGTTGTATGAATCGTCGATGATATATCCTGTTATAATGAAAAGTAAAATCATTAAAATCATTGGTTCGGCAATGATTAAAACTTTTTTTCCAGTTTTGGAATTCGCAATTTTATTGTATAGATTATTTATCCATGGACCCATTCCTATAAAGGCTAGAATTAAAATGATTAAATAATTACTTAAGTAAAAGTTTGTTTCTACATTAGTGAATGGTAAGGTAAAATTAAATAAATTTTGGAAGAAAAGTCCAATACCTGTTATCGATTCTGTACTAAATATTATAAAGCTAAATATAATTAATATAAATGTAGAAATATGGGCAAAGATTTTATGTTTATCAAGAAATTTTTGCCAAACAAATTTTTCTAAAAGTAGAAGAATGGCAAAGTAAAGTCCCCATAAAACAAAATTCCAACTTGCTCCGTGCCATAATCCAGTTGTTAACCACACGATTAAAATATTTCTAATTTGTTTTTTCTTACCTAAACGATTTCCACCAAGAGGAATGTAGAGATAATCTCTAAACCATGTGGATAAAGAAATATGCCAACGACGCCAAAAATCCGTTATGCTTTTTGCTGTTAGTGGATAATTGAAGTTTTCTAAGAAATGAAAACCAAATACTAGGCCAAGACCGATTGCCATATCACTGTATCCGGAAAAGTCATAGTAAATTTGGAATGTATAAGCTAGAGCTTTTAGCCAAAAGCTTAGGATAGTTGGGGAGCTTAATGTATCTAGACTCGTCGCGAACGCACCTAGAAGATTAGCGATGAGAACTTTTTTTCCTAGTCCAATAATAAATCTTTTTAATCCAGAAGCAACTAAGGGAATAGTGGTTTTTCGATTTTCCATTTCTTCTGCTACGGTTTCATAACGGACGATTGGACCTGCTATTAATTGAGGAAATAAAGTTAAATAAGTTGCAAAATCAAAAACATTTTTTGCCGGTTTTATTTCTCCTTTATAAATATCTATTACATAACTTGTCGCTTGGAAAGTGAAAAAGCTTATACCAATTGGCATGATTATATGTAATAAAGGCAAGTCTGTATTTAATAAATTGTTTATGTTTGTAATAAAGAAATTAAAATATTTGAAATAAAATAATAAACCAAAGTTGATAACTAGGTTAGTTATTAACAAAATCTTTTTCTTTTTAGGATATTCTATAATGAGATTTCCTGCGTAGAAATTTAAGAAACAAGAAAAAATTAATACAATAATGTATTTGGATTCACCATAAAAATAAAAAAATAAACTAAAAATTAATAATACTTTATTTCGAAATTTTGCTGGTATTAGAAAATAACATAATATGCATAATGGTAAAAAGTAATAAAGAAATGAAATACTTGAAAATACCATAAAAATCCTCCTTTAAAAAAAAGCCTTAATAGGCTTATGATAATTTGTCAAAGTTTTCTTCTATTTTTGGAGCTAATTCATTTGCCATGATGACAAGAATTAAGTTTCCTTTATTTTTGACAACAACATTTTCAGCTGTAACACAAATCCATTTGTTTGGATTGATGTTTTCTTCAATTGTCTTTTTTAGAGCTTCAATATCTTGACCTTCTTTAGCACGTACTAAGACGATAGAATGAGCGATTGAACCAACCATTGATTCTGATGCTAAAGCACTTTCAAATTCGATATCACTTGTTCCTAAGTAGTTTTCTACATTTTCGCTTGTGATTTCAATATTTGATAAAGCCATTGGTAGTTCTTCTTCACTAATTCCTTCATATAATTTTGTCATGATATCTTCTAAAGAACCTTCAATGTTTTGTTCTTTAGTTGTACATCCTGTTAGGAATAAAGCTCCAAGGATAATTAATCCTAAACCAATTTTCTTTAAATGTGTCATTCTTTTTACCTCCGGGCATAAGTGTATCATGGGGCTATGTTTTTGTCTATCAAATTTTTATATTTAAATAAAGTAGTATTTTAGATTGACAGAGAAGCTTATGTGTTTTTCAGGTTTTAAAGTGTTAAATGTAAGTTTTTAGGTTTACAAGGTATGTAAAGTGATTTTTTTATAAATAATACTGATAAATAAAGATAAAAAAAATTTTTAAATATTGGTTTACTTTTTATTTTAATAATGTTAAAATAACTTTCGAGTAAGCAATTACTCCTTGCTTTTTGTGTAATCAAAAAGCCATTAGACCATAAGGAGGTGTAGAAAATGAACAAATACGAAATCATGTTTATTGTAAAAGCTACTATGGAAAGTGCAGATATTAAAAAATGTGCTGAAAGTTTTAAGTCTTTAATTAGTGATTTAAAAGGAAAAGTAGTTGAATACAAAGAACTAGGTGAAAAGAAGCTTGCATATCCTATTAAAAAAGAATTAAACGGATATTATTTTGTAATGCAAGTTGAAGCTAACAAAGATACGATTCAAGAATTTGATCGTAAAATTCGTCTAGATGAAAATGTTTTAAGACATTTAATCATTCGTCAAGAAGAGGAGTAAAAAATGAATAAAGTTATTTTAATCGGTAGATTAGCTAGAGATCCTGAAATGCGTACTACAGGAAGTGGTATTGCTGTAACACGTTTTACAGTTGCTGTTTCTCGTCCTTTTAATCCTCAAGGAGGACAACCACAAACTGATTTTATTGGATGTGTCGCATGGCGTAGACAAGCAGAAAATATTGCTAAATATTGTACGAAAGGTTCACAAGTGGCTGTTGAAGGTAGAATTCAAACTGGAAGTTACGATGGAGCCGATGGTCAAAAGCATTATACGACAGATATTGTTGCAGATAATGTTACGTTCTTAGGTTCTAGAAACGCGTCAGCTGGTGATTCTTCCAACTATGATGCTGCAAGTTTTGCTCAACCAATGCCTAGTTATGAAGAAAGTCAAAGTATACCAACAACTGATGTCAGTGAAGATCCTTTTAAAGACTTTGGTGAAGAGATTGCACTCTCTGATGATGATCTACCATTCTAGGAAAGGAGATTATATAAATGGCTGAATTTAGAAGAAAAAAGAAAAAAATATGTCAAATGTGTGCTGGAAAAAGCGTTGATTATAAAGATGTTATGATTATTAA
>CALVXT010000083.1 GCA_944371545.1 uncultured Bacilli bacterium
AGAACGAATTGTTCCAAAATCATACAAAAATTGACTATTATCTTTATTTTGAAACAAATATACAGGCTTATATGTATGTAACTCTTTTCCATTTTTTATAATTATTGGTATTTGTTCATTCTTTTCATTATTAGAAATTGTATAAACAGAAGAGGCCGTTATATACATTCCATTATGAGCAAGATTACTAGAATTATTATCAAAGTCGCTTAATATAGTTTTACGATCAGAACTTAACTTTTTCATTTGATCCAATTCTGATTTAATCTGATAATCAAAGCAAATATTCTCCGCATTAATTCCTTTCAAAATATATTGTTTTTTTAGTGTTTCAAATAATTTCTTCTTAAAATCAGGCTCAGTTTGATAAAACATTTTTGCCAAAAGTCTCGTTTTTATATTAGATTCATTAAAAGTCATCAAATCTGGATAAAATTCAGCAATTTTTTTAATTCCTTCTGGTGTCTTAATTTCTTCCATAGCGTATTTTTTCACAAAAAATTCAACTTGATCTTGAAGTACTTGTACAAAAATTTTACATAAATCTGATGTATAAGAACTCTGATGATTTCTATATTCAGTAGCATATCCTAACCATGAATTAATTTTTCCCATTAATTCAGAAGGCCCATAACAATCAACAACCATATCATGATGCTCAACCCCTAATTGCTGCAATAACAATAAAGTTTTTTCTAAATAATCATTATTTGTATAAATCACAATATTATCTCTTCTACTTACATAATTTAAATCACGATTACATTTAAAATAAAATGGAATAGACGCCTCTTTAAATTTGTTATATAAAAAGCTTAAAAAAGCATAAACATTATGAGCCCTCATACCAATATAAAAACGATGCGCAATATCTCCATGATGAAATTTTTCTGTTCCCAACAAATGCCATGATTGAAATGTATACCATCCAGAACTTTTAACAATGCTTTTTTTATCTTCTTCATTTAAAGTAGCAGTAATTTGATGAAAATACAAATTTTTATCTGTCTCATTTTCTTTATCAAGAGAATCAGAAACAATATTCAATTTCCTATATAATAATGTATCAACATCTGAAAATGAATTCATTTCTTGTTTAGATATACTAAAATATAAATTCATCATTTTTTCTAATAAAGAATCATTTAAAACAATTTTCGTAGTTTCATATAAATTATCCGTAGTAATCATTTAAATCACCTTTTCACCTTAAATCACAATCACTTTACCATCCAAATTACAAATATAAACCCATGGCAACATATTTTTTATTTCTTTTAATACCTTATTATCTTTTTCATAATCTCTTCCAACTAAAATTCCAGCAATAAAATTAGTAGGTATTCCAAATAAAATAGCACTTTCCCTATCCGTAAAAAAATCATTTTTATTTTTTCTATCATGAAGAAATTTAAAATAATATCCATCATGAATAAATGGTTTTACATTCTCATCTGAAATAAAATCTGTAAGAATATCTTTTTCAAACAAGTTTTTCACACAAGAATTAGCAACATTAAATATTATACCAATTTGTACTTCATTTTGAATTAAACTGGGCATAAATCTCGCTTCTTTTGTTTGCTCCATATTCCAACGAAAAATATTGTTCTTTTTAATATTCTCAAAAACGTTAGTCATTTTAGAATATGGTATAACTTCAGTTTTAAAAATATGACGTGAAGAATCTTCATAACCAATCGTACCACCACTATAAAAATCAATATAGTCTTTTAACAAAAAATCTTTTTTTAAATTCCAAACGCCTACAGAAAAAGGATATTTAGAATTTCTACCACCGACAAAAGCTCCAGCAATAAGTCCATTGCCTACAATTTCTTTTAAACCATCTATATTCTTATAAGTTCCATGAAGTAATGCGCCTTTAGATAAATATACATTATCACCTATTTGATAGTTATGCGGTTCTAAAGAGTACTCACACAAATCAAAATAAGTCTCAATTTGTTCAATCAAAATTATTCTGGACTTTTTATTTTTTATTTTTTTCTTAACAATTTTTAAATAATCATTTTTATTCATAAAAAATCTTTCAAAAAAGAAAATATATTTCTATACTTTCTATTTATTTGGATCCACCAAAATTTTAACGGCAGGATCTACTCCACTTGTCAATCTTTCATAAGCATGTTGTACTTCTTCTAATGAAACAACATCATCTACAAACTTCATAACTTCAATTTGCTTATTTGCAATTAAATCAATACAAGTTTGGAATTCTTCTTTTGTATATGCAATAGCTCCTTTCATAGTAAGCTCGCTCATTACACCAACAACAGTTGGAATATTTATTGCCCCAAGAGCTACACCAACTAAAACAATCATTCCACCAGGTTTACAAGTCATTAAAGCACTAGAAACAGCTTTATCATTTCCACAACATTCAATAACCACATCAAATCCATTACCATTGGTATCTTCCATAACTCGCTTCATAAAATCTTCGCTAGTCGCATCATAATACTTATCAGCAACGCCCAAACTAACAGACTTTTCTGCTCTTTTCATATTTGTTTCACTTACAACAACTAGACTAGCTCCTTCTTTTTTAGCAAACATTGCAGAAACCAATCCAATAATTCCGCCGCCAATAACCAAAACTTTGTTACCAACTTTAATATCGGCTAAATGAATTGCATGAAGACCAACTGCTGTAGGTTCTACCATTGCCATTTCTTCATCAGATACGTTATCTGGAACTTTTAAAACCATATCCGATCTAATAGCCATTTTAGGAGCTAATGCACCAGGATTTGTCAAAGATAATCCCGTCGCATAAGTCCAAGTTTCCCTACAATATTGAGGATTTCCAGTCAAACAAGCCTCACAATGACCACATGGTGAAATAGGAAGTGCCGTTACTCGGTCTCCTACTTTTAAATCTTCTCTACTACCAGGATTAGTTACTACACCACAAAACTCATGTCCCATAACAAGACCTTTAGGTTCTCCCATATCCCAATAATGAATATCAGAACCACATATTCCAGCCTTCTTAACATCTATTACGACACATCCATCTTTACTAACTGGTTCTGGAATATCACCAATTTCAAATTCCTTTTTTCCTTTTAACATAACACATTTCATATTACCACTTCCTTATTATAATAGTATCAAAAATTCAAAAGAGAAATAAAAAAAATTTAATAAATTTACTCATTATTGACAAGAATTTCAACTATTATTTTTTATATTTTTTAGTTCTTCCTGCATTCTAGCTAAAGCATCTAACAAATAATCAACTTCGGCTCTTTGAGTTTGATTACTCCGTTCTCCATCAACAAAAGGGCCATTACCAGATTTAGATTTCTTACTATTTGTATTTATATTAAAATTTTCAATTCGAGCTTCAATAAGTTGTTGCTGAGCTGCATGAGTCAAAACATATTGACCGACCAAAACAAGCCAATTTCCAACACTATTTTGCTCATTAGCGTTTAAATCACCCACACAAGCTGCTCCAACAGCAATAGCCAATAACGAAAAAGATTGGGGATCAATATTAGGGGGAAAATTAGAATCTAACATAAGCATTCCTCTTATTCATTTTATTTTTTGTCATAAAAAAAAAGAAACAAATTATTTTCTTTTTTGAAAAATAGGTGCAAAAATCATAAATATAAACAATAGCAGTAATATCCCAAAGAAAAATGCAAACCAAAATTGACTCTTTATAAACAATAAATAAATTAAATAAACAGTTCCAATTAGTAAAAATAAAGAAAGAAAAATATATAAAATAATAAAAAATATATTTATTCCAAATGTTGTTTTTTCAATAAATGCTTTTTTAAAAAGAAAGTCAAAAAAATCAAATAAGAAAAAGCATACAAAATCTAAAATTTCATCCATAAAAAGCACTTCCATAAAGGATTTTAACATACATATAAAAAAACGCAAGCCAAAAAATTACCTGCGTTTATTATAGATTAATCTAAAGTAATTAATTCATATTCACGAGAACCAACACCAAGTTCGGCAGCTGCTTCTACAGTATGAACACCATGTAAAGATTCAATTCTTTCAATTAATTTATCCTTTCCAGAATCTTCACTATTATAAACTAAATCCAAGCAAGCTTGATCAATAGCCACTGGATCTAAACTAGCTAAAATACCAATATCTTGCATACATGGAGCTGAAGCATGCCCATCACAATCGCAATCTACAGAAATGTTTTTCATAATATTAATATAAACTGCATTTCCTTTAAAATAATTTACAACACTTTCTGCAGCATCTGCCATTGCTTCTAAGAAATGATCTTGTTCTGGTAAATTATTAAACAATTGTGTTTGATCATCAATTACACCAGCTGTATGAATTAATGTTTTACCAGCACTTGAAGCACAACCAATAGAAAGTTGTTTTAAAGCTCCACCATATCCTCCCATAGCATGTCCTTTAAAATGAGATAAAACTAATAAAGAATCATAATTAGCTAGATTTTTTCCAACATAATTTTTCTTTAAAATCTTACCATTTGGAATATCTAATTCCATATCAGGACCTTCTGCATCCATTAAATCAAATGGAAAGTATTTTTCCCATTCATGTTCTTTAATTAATTCACGATGTTTTTCAGTTGAGTTTCTAGCACCTTCATAAGCTGTATTACATTCAACAACAGTTCCGTTTACATGATGCACCATATCTTTAACAAACTCTGGCCTCAAATAATTTTGATTTCCTTGTTCGCCTGAATGCATCTTTACAGCAACTTTTCCTTCCAATTTTTTTCCTACGGCTTCGTAAGCTTTAATAATATTTTCAGGAGTTATATCCTTAATAAAATATACTTTTGATTTTTCCATTTTTTATCATCCTTTCTTATTACAAATTTATTTTTAACTTTTTCATTATAATTATACAACTTTTTTTCTTACAAATCACAAGAAACGAAAAAGCAAATTTAACCTAATTTATTATATTCTTCATCTGTTACAGGTTCACACCATTCATTAGAAGTATTTTTTCCAGGAACTTCAATCGCTATATGACTAAACCATGAGTCTTTTTTAGCGCCATGCCAATGTTTCACATTTGCAGGAATTGTAATAACAATACTATTTTCAAAAAGACATCGATTTTTCCTTCTTCTTTACAGGAAGCAAGTATTTTTAAAAGTCTGTTTTAATTAAGAAAATTTATAACCAAATCAATTATAACTTCTTTCTCTTTTGGATTTGACTCTGCAATAAGTAACGTTAAAGCCGTCAAAGTGTTATTATCAATAACTTGTTTACTATCTTGATACAAAATATCATAATAGTTTAAGAAATAAATAAACAAAGTTGCTGCAAACGTTTATTACCATCAATAAAAATATGGTTCTTGACTATCATATACAAAAAATTAGCTGCTTTTTCTTCAACGCTCATATAAACATCTTTACCATCATACGTTTGATAAATATCACCTATTATAGATTCTAATCCTCTGTCTCTTTCTATTGCAAAAATATCACTTTCTTCATTAAATCTTAATTTATTAATTATTTGTAAACAATCTTCGTATTTTATTCGCTTTTTACTATTATTTCCTTTAGGTTTTAACAATGTTCTATGATCATAATCATCTAATAAATCAAGTGCTTTTGAATAGCTTCCTATTACTCTCAAAATTTCTTTAGCATCA
Organism: uncultured Bacilli bacterium; assembly: GCA_944371545.1. Lineage (GTDB taxonomy): Bacteria > Bacillota_I > Bacilli_A > RF39 > UBA660 > Ventrenecus. The sequence continues at coordinate 5,662 of CALVXT010000083.1, forward strand.
TTATCATCTAATTTTTCATCAACTCTATTTGCAATATCTATTAATTTGACCGTCTTTTCTAAATATTCTAGTCTCTTTCGATTAATAGCATAACCTTTTATCATATAATCTTTTAATATTTTATTTGCCCATTTTCTAAAAATAATACCGTTTTGTGACTTCACTCGATAGCCCACACTAATAATGACATCAAGGTTGTAATAATCTATCATATGTGTTTGCGTTTTTCCTACAATAGCCCCATGCTCGGTGGTATTCGCAAATTTTGCGACAACCATTTCACCTTTCAACTCTTCTTCTAAAATATTATTAATGTGTTTTCTAATAGTTTTATAATCTCTGTCAAATAACATAGCCATTTGTTCAGTATTTAACCATACGGTTTCATCTTGTATATTTACCTCAAGTTTAACTTTTTGATTTTCAAAACGCTATGTACTAGATTGTAAGGGGTAAAAGTATTTTCAAACACAAAGATATGTAGTATAATGAATATGTCGAAG
>CALVXT010000084.1 GCA_944371545.1 uncultured Bacilli bacterium
TTAACAATTATTGGGGTATTGATATGCGTTTGTGCAGTGTTAGGTGTAAGTTATGCATATTGGGTGTTGGTGTTACAGCAGAAAGATTCTAATATTGTTTCAAGTGATTGTTTTTCAATAGAATTTGAAGAAGGAGAAACAATTAGTTTGCAAAATACTTTTCCTATAGCAGATGAAGACTTAATCGACTTTTTAACTAATACTACTCCTTATCATTTTAAAATTGTTAATAAGTGTGATTCTAACGTAAAAGGTTTTATTAATTTAGAAACAATATCAGTAAGTGGAAAAAAATTAAGTGATGAATATGTGGATGTTTTATTATATGATGGACGCGTATCATTAGATCAATCTTCTTATTTGACTGGAATTACTTATTATCCTTTACTTAAAGCGGATGTGATGCGTGATACTTTATGGGAATTGTCAAACATGAATTCTGAAATACAGTCACAACTTATTCATGCAAATATTAATGAAAGTAAAGTTTTAGATGAAGCATTGACTGCTTATAAGCTAGCTGATATTGATTTGGCTCCTTATGAAGAAAAAGAATATAATTTATTATTGTGGCTAGATAAAAGTGCAACGGCTACTGAAGATGTTATGAATACAAATTGGTCTGGAAAAATTACTGTGTCTACTAATTATGTTACTAATGATATGGCTAAAGAGCAATTTAATTATGTATTACTTGGTACTTATAAGGGAACTTTTGATATGGAAACTTGTCTTAAATTTTCTGAAGGTTCTTCAGAAGCAGAAAGTTATTGTGAAAGGTATAATTCTATGAATGAAACTACAGGATTTACTATTGATGAATTTATACCTCTTTATAGTTTAAATTTGATAAAAGATTATTATGTTGAAAACGCAACTGAAGCTATTGTTTGTAGTATAAATAGTGGAGGAACTTATGTTGATGATAAATATAATTATTTAGCTGGAAGAGATATGAATCCTGTTGTTCCAAGTTCTATTGATGGAATTCCAGTTACTTCAATTGGAGAAGCTAATTACTATTGCCGAGATCTTTTGGAAAATGATCATAATGTGTCTAATTCATTTAATGGTTATGTATATTATTCTTCAGGAAATGGAAGTAATGTAGATCCTAATAAAAATGTGGTTCTAAATTCAATAACTTTAAATGAGGGAATTAAAAGTATATCTGGTAGTTCTTTTGCTTATAATCGATTAGAAAATGTGAATTTTCCGTCAACGTTGCAGACAATTGAAGAAAATGCTTTTTTGGCTAACCTATTAACAGAAGTTGTTTTTGATCCAAGTACATCACTTTATATTGGAAAAAGAGCATTTAATAACAATCAAATAGAAAAAATTGTTTTAAATGGTGACATTACATTTGATAGTGATTTATTAGATAAAAATGATCATGGTTTTGTTGATGGTGGAGTTTTTAAAAATAATCCTGTTACTGAAATTGTTAATAATACTGGTAAATCTTATGATTGGCAGTTGTTATTGACCGGGGAAGAAGGCGAAGCGTTTGAAACAGGAAGTTTAGAAATTGATGGAAGAAAAATTGAAATAACCAAAGATGAAACATAAGAAGTTTGGAAAATAAATTGAGATTTTAATTTTGTGTTATGTGAGGGTGTTTTTTTATAAGGAAGAAGAGGATTTAAAAATGGCAAATAAAAGGAATTTGGCTTTAACAATTATTGGGGTATTGATATGCGTTTGTGCAGTGTTAGGTGTAAGTTATGCATATTGGGTGTTGGTGTTACAACAGAAAGATTCTAATATTGTTTCAAGCGATTGTTTTTCAATAGAATTTGAAGAAGGAGAAACAATTAGTTTACAAAATACTTTTCCTATAGCTTATTCGCAATTGCTTGAATTTTTTCAAACTACAACCCCTTATCATTTTAAAATTGTTAACAAGTGTGATTCTTTGGCAAAAGGTGTTATAAACTTAGAAACATTGCCTGTTGAGGGTAAAGTACTAAGTGATGAATATGTGGCACTTTCTTTGTATGAGGGTGCTAGGCCTATTAATGAGGCCACTTTTTCATCTTTTAAAGTTTTGGATGTAATAGATAATCTGCCTGTTAATGAAGAAAAAGTTTTAAGTGAATCACAAGTTGCTTACAAATTAATTGATTTTGAATTAGCGCCTTATGAAGAAAAAGAATATGATTTATATTTATGGCTTGACGAATTTACACCTTTATCAGATGAGGTTATGAATACAAATTGGTCCGGAAAAATTACTATCACAACAAGTTATTGGACTCATGAAGAAATGCTTGCTTATTATGATTATGAATTAAGTTATCGAGTAACTGGAGATGTAGATGTTGGTTTGTGTATTTCAACGTTAACTGAACAAGAATCATGGAGTGCTGTTTCTGCTACTCAATATTGCAATTCTTTAAAGGAAAATTTATCATTAGGTATTTATGCTTTTTCAAGTGCTTCAGGCAATCCTGAAGGAGATGAAAGTTACTGGCGTGATCAGTATGATAAAGATTATGTAGATAATTTTAAATTAGATACAGTTGTTGCATTATGTAATTACAAAATGGGCGGTAATTATGTTAACGAAGATTTTGATTATATTAATGGTAATGAAATGAATCCAGTTTTGCCTTCAACATTTTTATCTTATCCTGTAATTGGCACAGCTACTTGTCTATATGGAGATGATAGAAAAGATCATGTAAATAGTTTTAATGGAGTAGAATTTGATACATATTATGGTGAATTTGGTAGTTTTGTTAATAATCGAGTAATAAATTCTGTTACTTTTCCTGATCAGCTAGAAATAATAGGTGATTATAGTTTTTACGGAAATAGACTATCTGCTATACAAATTCCAACAAAAATTCGAACTATTGGTGAAAGTGCTTTTCAAAGAAATCAATTAACAAGGTTAGAACTTAATCCTTCTTCAACGCTTGTGGTAGGAGTTCGTGCTTTTAATGATAATCAGATTACTGAAATTGTTTTAAATGGTGATATTGAATTTGAATACGAATCTAAAGAAAACAGGGGAGAACGTGCAACAAGTGGAGTTTTTAAAAATAACCCTGTAGAAAAAATTATAAATAATACTAGTAAGGCTTATAATTGGGCAGGTATTTTAACTGGTGAACCTGGTGATGAATTTGAAACTGGTAGTTTAGAAGTTGATGGAAAAACGGTAGAGATTGTTAAAGAATGAGAGTAGATAGAGTATGTTGGAAAAAATGAAAGAAATTTTTACAAGTTTAAAAAAGAGTAAAATTGGAGAATGGATTCAAAATCATTCTTCTTTTTCGTGGGCTTTATTTTTTTCTTTGTTGACAATTTTTCTTTATGGCTTTTTATGTTTTCATGAAAATATTTGGTATGATGAAGCCTACCAAATGGTATTGAATCGTTATTCTCTAAAAGATATTATTTATTTTGTTAGTAAAGATTTTTCACCTCCTTTGTATGCAATTTGCTTAAAGATTTTTACATCAATTTTCGGTTCTTCTTTAGGAGTTTGTCGTTTATTTTCTTTACTAGTTTATTGCTCTTTATTTTTTCTTGCTTTTTTTCCGATTCAAAAGCTTTTTTCTCGAAAAGTAAGTTTGTATTTTTCTTTGTTTTTACTTTTGTTTCCAGTATCTAGTTATATTTCTTTAGAAATTCGAACTTACTGTTTTGCCTTTGTTTTTACTTTGACGGCAGTTGTTTATGGGGCTTTACTTTTGAAAGAAGATTCCTGGAAAAATATGATTTTGTATACGATTTTTTCGATTTTGGCAATGTATTCACATAATTATTCTATTTTTTGTATTTTCATTTTTTTGTGGATTGAATTCTTTTGTTCTTTATTTAAGAAAAAAGCTCGATTAAAAAGCTTTTTAGCCTTGTTAATAACTCTTTTGGCTTTTATACCATGGTTAAATGTTTTGATGGGACAAGCAAAAGCGTTGAATGCTAATTTTTGGATTGATGCCCCTAATTTGGCAGTTTTGTTTCAATGTTTATATTTTATTTTTGGCTCTTATAAATTCTTGGTTTTAGGTATTATTGACGTATTTCTTATATTCTTTTTTTGGGGAATTTTTAAACAGCCAAAGAAGGTACTCAAGGGGTTATATATTGTATTGCCAAGTTTACTTACTTTGCTTTTCTTTGTTCTCTGGAGTATTTATAAAACACCAATGTTTATTTCGAGATATATGGTTCCTGTCTTAGGCGGGATAGTGTTATTTTTAGCTGTTATTTGTAGTATTCCTAAAAAGAATTATTTGTTTCTCCTTCTTTTATTATTTTTAATTTATCCTTTTTTTGATAATTATATTGAAGAATTTTCAAAAACGAATGATATGGAAACAAAAAATATGATTCAAAATATTGAAGAAAATTCTTCAGATCAAAAGATTTTTTTACATATTGGTGAATTTTCTTTAGGAGAGATGGAGTATTATTTTCCTGATAGTGAACATTATTATTATGAAAATATTCCAATTTATGTGACTGTTCCAGAAATTTTTGGAAATGTTCATAAGCTTAGTGTTGAAGAAGAATTACCAAAGCAACAGTATATTTTGATTTCAAAGATAAGTTATGAATATTTTGTAGAAGAATATGATCTTCAAATTCTAGATAGTAGTTTCTTTGATATTCCTTATCAAGGTGAGCGATATGTTTATGTTTTGCAAAAAAATTGATTTTGTCTATGATTTTTTCGTCATGATTTTCTTTTCTTTTTTTCGTCTTTTTTGTATAATGTTTATGAGGTAATAGACATGATTGATTTGACAGGTTTAAATGAATTACAAAAAGAAGCTGTAATGCATAAAGATGGGCCCTGTTTAGTTATAGCTGGGGCCGGAAGTGGTAAAACAAAAGTTTTAACTACAAGAATAGCTGAACTTATAGATAGTGGAGTAGATTCTTATCATATTTTAGCTATAACTTTTACAAATAAAGCGGCGAAAGAAATGAAAGAGCGATTATCGAAAATTGTTTCTGATAATGAAGCTTTTGTTGGTACATTTCATTCTTTTGGAATGCGTATTATTCGTGAAAATGTTTTAAAACTTGGAATGGAAAGAAACTTTACTATTTTGGATAGTGATGACGTGTTAAGTTTGATTAAGAAAATTTTAAAAGAAAAAGGTTATGATATTAAGGAAGTAAGTCCTTCTTATATTCGAAATCGGATTAGTTTTATAAAAAATGAAATGCTTACAAATGCCGAGATTGAAAAGTTTTTTCAAAGTGATGTGGAAAAAATTGCTTATGAGGTATATATAGAATATAATTTGAAACTTAAGAAAAATAATTCTGTTGATTTTGATGATTTATTAAGACTTCCTGTTTTATTATTTCAAGAACATCCTGAAGTTTTAGAACATTATCAAGATAAGTTCCAGTATATTTTAATAGATGAATATCAGGATACAAATGAAGTACAATATAAACTCGTGAAGTTGTTAGCAAGAAAATATCAGAATTTATTTGTTGTAGGAGATCCTGATCAATCTATTTATCAATTCCGTGGAGCGAATTATAAGAATATTTTGAATTTTGAAAGAGATTATCCGAATGCAAAAGTCGTATCTTTGGAAGATAATTATCGGAGTACAAAGATGATTTTAGATGCTGCGAATAGTGTCATTAAAAATAATAAAGAAAGAAAAGAAAAAAATTTACGAAGTCATCATGGTGAAGGTTTAAAGATTAAGTATATGCGAGCTTATGATGAAAAAAATGAGATTTCTTTGGTTATTTCTGAAATTAGAAAGTTGTTTGATGAAGGTTATCAAAAGAAAGATATTGCAGTTTTTTATCGTACAAATGCTCAAGCCAGAGTTGTCGAAGAACAATTTTTAAAAGCCAATATCCCTTATAAAGTTGTTGGTAGTTATTACTTTTATGCCCGTAAGGAGATTAAAGATTTAATTTGCTATCTTCGTCTTATTTTAAATTCTAATGATAATGTTTCTTTGGAAAGAGTTATTAATGTGCCTAAACGTGGAATAGGCGCAAGTAGTATTAGTAAATTGGCTAGTATAGCAGCTAATGAGAATGCAAGTATGTTTGATGTATTAAGTAGTCCTAAAGAGTTAGAGTTTAAGAATTTGATTCTTGAGTTACAAAAATCAAGTGAATCTTTATCTTTA
>CALVXT010000085.1 GCA_944371545.1 uncultured Bacilli bacterium
TGAACCGGCACGAGTTATTACACTCGCAGGATTTTAAGTCCTGTGCGTCTACCTATTCCGCCACTCGGGCAGGCACTGTCTTATCACTAAGACTTCTTCATTATAATATGTAAAAAGAAAATAATCAAGTATTTTTTCCTTTTCTAAGCAAAAAAATGCTATTTTTCTTCATTTTCTCCAATATTATACTCTTTTATTTTTTCATCCATCCAAATTGGTAACTGTTTTTTTAAGGGTGCAAAGCCATGATCAATTAATAGATCTTTTTGAATTGCGTATTCGGTATTTTTGATACTGCACTTCATTTTTTTCTCTTCCTCATCAATCTCTAGAATTACGCATGGTATTGACTCCCCAAGATTTGCGTATTCTGTAACATCTTTAACAAAATTCTCACTTAATTCCGAAATATGAATTAGTCCTGTATATCCATTTTCAAATGCTAAAAATATTCCATACTTTTCAAAACCTGTTACCTTACCTGTTATAATATCTCCTTTTTTATATTCATTCATTTTTTTCACCACTATCTTTATTATAAAGGATTTTACTTTACTTGTTAAGATAGAAATTTTATAATGTTTATGAGGTGAAAAGAAAAATGGAAATAATTGAACAAAAAATTCAAGAAAAAATAGATGATATACGTGTTTTTTTAAATATTGAAGGTGGAGATATTGAATATATTAAATATGAAGATGGATATGTTTATGTTAAACTTTTAGGCCACTGTGCCAATTGTGAATTTTTAGATGTGACTTTAAAGGAGACAATTGAATCTTATTTGCAAGAAGAGATTCCTGAAATTAAAGGTGTTATAAATGTTGGTTTATAGCTCTTTTTTTATAATCCACTCTATTCCTTCAATGGGTGCATAATTTCTTATTAAATACCAAGCTTCTTTTAAAAACTTTTCTTGCTTTGGTATAGCATCAATGATTGGTAATAATTCCTCTTCATTTTCATCTTTGTTGATAATTTTTTCATGTAAGTCAAAATAGTAAGAAGGATAAAGAAGTCTTGCATACAGCATACTTAAACTATATAAATCCGGGTGTCTTAGTTCGATAAAAGCTTTTAGTTCAATTAATGGTAAGCTATCTTCTTTAAAGACCATATTTTTTAAGTATTCGGCAATATCTCTTACTTCTAAATCAAAAATAAAATTTAAGGGATTATCATAATTTAAGCGAAAATTTGGAAACGTTATTCTTTTATGAGATAAGACGATTGGGATATTTATTGGATGAGCTATTTTTGTGGCATTGTTCACATAGCATACTGCGTTTTCGGCAAGACCGACAAAGTAACTAAAACTATTTAAGATAATGGGATATTTTTTTCCCATTTCAAAAACTTGGTATTCTAAGTAATCGATTTTTTCGCTCCAAAGTCTTCCCCATTCATTTCGATATAAACTGTTTTTTTTCGCATTTAAAATTACTTTTTGATTGCGTTCTAAAATGTCTGTTAAACTATATTCATGTAAGGGATTATCTACTTCTACTAATACATAGGCTTCGTTATTTACCATAGTGATAAATGAACCATTTATATTTGCTATAAAAGAAAATATTGGAATTTTTTTTTGCTCTAATTCACTTATAACATCTAACAATTCTTGAAATTCTTCTTTGCTTCTTTTTACTTTGGTAAAATAATAGCTTTTTTCGTTGAACTCAAAAACAGAATATTCGTTATATTCTTTAATGTTTTCAATATTGAGATGATAGGCATATAAAATATTTTCTTTCATATTAAAATATATGAAAAAAAGTTCAAGATATACTCTTGAACTTAAGCAGCTCTTGTTAAGACTGGGCCATTTTGTTCTTCTATTTGCCCCTGAACTTCTCCCATGGATTGAGGTGGGGTTATTGGAGCATTTGGTACCATTTTCATAGATTGTAAGTCAATTACTGGTGTTTCATTTTGTATAGCAGCATTTTCTGTTATTCCATTATTGGCATTACTCATTTCAGGAGCCACACTTGGCATTGATGGAACTTGTGTATTTGCATTTACATTCACTTCAGGTGTTGGCATTTGTATTACAGAATTAGTACCTAAATCTATTGCTGGAGTTTCTGCTTTTTTTGGTGTGAGATTTACAGAATTATTATTCATTTTTTTTTTAGAATTTTTTTCTAAAAAATCACCAATAGCTGCCATTGCTTCACGTTTTGCTGTATCAAAAATTTCTTGTACTTTACGTTGTAATTCGGCATTTGCTGCCATTTGTTCACGATATTCTTCATCCGTTCCAACGTTTGTGGTAGAAGAAGGAACAGCGGATGAATTTTCCATAATATTTGCATTATTTATCTCATTTACAGCTGTCATATTTACATCTACTGCTGGAGTGTTTTCCATAGTTGGAGCTGTATTATCTATAACTGCATTTGGTGCAGAAATGTTTACAGCAGGTGTAACATTTTCATTCACAACTGGTGTATCTTGTATTGGTTCTTGTACTACAGGATTGTTCATCACAGTATCTCCATTCATTTCTGGTACTACATTTGGTGCAGGTGGAGTTTGTGACATATCCACTACTGCTTGAGGTTCTACAGTGTTTTGGATTACATTTTCTTGTGGTGTAACTTCTTGGGCTGGTGCTGCGGCTTGTGGTTGTTCCATTAAATTTTCTTCTTTTGGCATTTCAGCTGCAGCTGGCATATTAACTACTGTTGCATCTTGAATGATTTCTTGTGGTTCATTATTCATCATTGCAACAACATTTGGATCGTTTTTAAGTGCGTTTAATCCTGCTAGTTGATCGGCATTTACTGCCATAAATCTAGGAGATGAAGCAGCACTTTTCAATCCAGGTCTTAACCTTTTTTTGTTCATATATAAGACATTTGTATTCATTATTCAACACCTACCACATTATAGTTCTTTTTTATAATATCTATAATTACACTTTTTACTTCGCTCCATGCTGCCTCATCTAAAATTGGTTGATATAAACCATCTTTTTCCCAATAAAAGCCTAAGACATTATTTCCGTTATTCATTTGCTCAGTATCCACGATTAAAATGGGAACATTTTTTATATTTGGACGGCTATCATCAATGCATTTAAAATGGCAAACAACTTTTTTTTCTTCTTTCTCGCCATTTGGTCCAATTAAAGTTACTTTATCTTCCATTTTTTATCCCTCTATTCTGAAAAGATTATAGCAAATTTAAAAAAAATAAGCAACCACTATTGCTTATTTTTCTCATTTATTTTTCTCTACTTAGGATAAAGTGACGGCATTCAGGCGCACAAAAATTTTTCAAATATTCTTCGACATGATCAATATCATTGATTTCTTTAAAATTTGTATTTGTTTTACTATTAAATCCTTTTAATCTTAATTTCCCATAAGCCCAATCTCCCACAATATAATCATAGGAATCAAAATATTCAGTCAATTTTTTTTCTAGCTCTTCCTTATCTATAGCATCTTTTTCATTTTTCATAATAAAATATTTTTGATTATTAATTGTTATATATTGCATGAGTTTATCCTTTCTAAAAATAATTTAAGGCAATTAAAACAGTAATAAACAAAGCTGTTGCTGCTATACTCGCAAAAAGTAAAAAATCAACATATCCATTTCCTGAAGTAATTCTATTTCCATATCTTTTATAATAGTTTACGGCTTTATCTAGCAATTCTTTGCTATTTGGCGAGTTTGAATCTACCCGGAAAAAGCGATAAATTTGATCATTGACGGCTTTTAAATCCGAATCATTCAAATTATTTATTTGATTTATATTATATCCTAATAGAATATATGCATCGGTATTTAACGTTTCTCTTTTTACTGGCTCTAAAATGAAATTATGATTGGTTTCATAAATTTTGCTATTTAAATACCCAATAATTTCTTGAGGATTTATTAAATATCTATTTATATCAGCAATTTTCTCATTATTTTCTGGAATATATAAATATTTTTTAAAAAGCATAAGTTGGTCTATTGGTAAATTCATACTTTTTTGTTTATAAGAGTACATATCAATTAAATATTTTTGAATTTTTATAAAGGCACTATTCGGACGAATATTTTTTTGCTGTTCTTCAACAAATTTTAGAAATTGATTTTTAAAATCTGTAAGTGCATCTATAGAAAATCCATATTTGGTTATATTGCTATCAAAACCACCCATCATATGTTCATTATGAGTAATATAAGGATTTAAAATATCTAATTCACCATATATAAATACTAACGTTCTTACGACCACAACTGTGAACTCACTAAAATTTGGATCCTCGGGATGATCCTTATATTTCAAATACATTTCAATAGCATGTGATAAAACTGGATTTATAAATGGTTGTCCGATCATGTATTCTTCACCCTAGTTTAAGTATAGCACAAAAATTATTTAAAAGGAAGTTCTAAGAATGCACTTTGGCTTTCAAATGCTTTATTGTACCATTCTGGTACTTTTCCTTGTATTAGTTTGGAATCGATTAGTAATTCGTAATTTTTTTCTTTTGTTTCTTTTGTGACCGGTAAAATCACTTCATATGAAATTGTCACATTTAAATACACTTCAATCATCGCATTGTTTATTCCATAATTTGTTAGTCTTGTTTTTACATTGCTAAATACAGAATTAATAAAGCGAATGGTTACGGGAATTTTTGGACCTAAATTTGCTAAAAATGGTGAATTGCTGATGATGCCAAGAGGTATATCAAGAATGATTCCATCTGTCACTTTAGAATTTAGTGTTTGATTAGTATAGGGAATCGTTTTTTGTTGATAGGCTTTTTTTAAAGATTCTTGTAAGTATGCTGTAAGCTCGCTTGCTAAAGAATAAATTTCTACCATATTATAATCAACTGAACTGATTTCCCCTTGTTCATTTTCTTTTATTTGTAAAAAATCTTCATATTTACCACTACTATCTAAAAATATTTGAAAATCGCTGGCAACCGTATCTATATATTTAGTTAAATTTTGTTCAGCAATATAAATAAGTTTTGGACTCGCGTTTTTATTAAACCAAGTAAATAATCCTATAAAACCTATTAAGATACTTATACATATCCATGGTATTGATTTTTTTGAAAAAAAATGTTTTTTTACTTTTACTCTCATAGTTTATTATATGAAAAAAGATGGTGTTTTTAAAACCATCCTAAATTTAGAAAATCATTTAAGAAAATAACAATACCTGCAATAATTGCTAGGAAAACAATAACGATTAAGATTTTAATTAAAATTCTACTTGCCTTACTTTCTTCTAAGTCACTGAAATCAGCAAAATCATTTTTATTAAAGGACATGCTACTTGTATAGAATGAGTCATCTACATCTTCATCTAAAGCTTCAGCAATTTCTTCTTTCTCCTTTTTTTCTTGAGCTTCTTTTAATTCGTTTTCAAATTCTTTAGCTCCAGCCACTACCGTATTCTCGTCGCCTCGTAAATCATTTAAGATATCAAGTGGATCTAATTCTGTGTCTGTATCCTCATCTAATTCAATTTCTTCTTCTTTTTCCTCTTCAGCTAATGCTTTTATTGTTTTATTTTGTGTTTCATTTAAGTTTATTGTTTGAATTAAATCTAAAAGTTCTTCTTTTGTTCTTTCATCAGCTGCTTTACTTTTTGGTTCTTCTTGTTCTACTTCTAAATTTTTCAAAATGTCATATTGTGTATCTCTTACTTTTTTTAATCGTTCTCTTTGATAATCTACTTCTTTTTCTTCTCTTGCTTTTTCTAAGATGGCGTTGATGTCGTATTCTTTTGTTTTTTCCATCTCAATTTCTTCTTCCTCAGGAATATCTAATTTTAACGATCTTCTTTTGGGTACTTCTTGATAATTTTTTTCTAAAATATCTTTTAATTTATTTATATCAATTTGAGCTTCATTATTGCCAATCACTTTTGCATTACTACCAATATCAAAATTTTCTATTTCACTCTTTTTTATTTCTTCATATAACTCATTGTTTTTGGCTGTTCTTCGAGGAGCAAAACTAGGAGTGTCATCGTAATACTTATTAATTCTTGTTTTCATAATTCTGATCCTTTCATACTAAATATAACATATTTTGACATTTTT
>CALVXT010000086.1 GCA_944371545.1 uncultured Bacilli bacterium
CATGTACTACTTAGGGTATCGCATTTTTGATTATTCACTACATCATACAAAATTAAGTCTCCAACATTGTAGTTAATATCTGGAGCTGCTTCCGTATCTATAAATTGTTCTGCTTTAACACTTATTACAATTTTTAAAGATTTTTTAGGAGTGTAACTTGGGTCTTGGGCTTGTTTAGCTTGTTCTTCTTGTTGAAATTTATATGCTTCATTCCCCCACTTACTATCTCTTTCATCATTTAAAGAATCTAAAGGCCAGGAAATAGATACTGAAAAATCACTTACTCCATTTTGAGCTTCAATAAAACGGTCTTCTAAATTAATATTAATATGAAATGGTAAATCATGAGATAGCAAATCTACTAAATATCCTTCTTCTTCATTTTCTAAATTGGTATTTAATACTCTTGCTGAAGCAACTTGATAACTTAACATAGCATTTGAATCGCCTCGATTGTGAATGCTTACTTTTTCAACTATAGGATCCATTCCTGGAGAAATATCATTTACATCAATTACGATTTCATTAGTTACCACTTCAGAATCTTTCATAAACTCAATATTCCAAGCCTTAACATCAACTTCGGTTTTAACTGTGCTTATTCCACTATAAGCAAACCAAGCTAAAGTTATAGATATGAACGAAACTCCGATGCAAAACAAAGAAAGTAAATTCAATTTTAAATATACCTTATGCCTGCGCTTCATTTTATTCCCTACTCTCTATTTCTTCTTTTTTCCTCACGAGATAGTAAACCTGTTAACATTTCTGAACCAATAATGTAAAATACTGGAATGATTATTAAAACAATTAACCCTACTGGCGTCCTGATTGTTTTTGAAATAAAGGATAAAACCGTTGATTTATGGATTACTTTGCCATAAATTTGGTCAGCATGAACAATTGGGTCTTCAATTATGTTCGCAATCCCTTTAGTATGAAATATTTTTTCTCCATTTTCATCTGTTTCAATTTCAACAACTTCATGTGTTACAACTTTATCTTTTACATCGCCACTTTCTCCTAAATAACTAATTGCATCTCCGACTTTTATATCATCTGAGTCTATAGATTTTGAAAATAATACATCCCCAACATTATACTTCGGTTCCATACTTCCTGTTAAAACCGTGAACATTCGGAATCCAAAAAGAGAAAGATTGTTATCGGTAAATCGTTGTAAACAAACAACTAATAAAAATAAGACAATAAATATTCCAATAACTACATTTAATACAGTCTTTATGATTCTTAATATTTTTTTTAATGTTTCCTTTTTCATACTACAAGTTTTTTTGCATCCTTTCTAAGTATTCGTCCATGGCTGTTTGAAATTTTTTCTTAACGTCATCGGAACCTACTAACCGTTCTTTTTTCTCCGCTTTTATTTCTTTGGCAATCAACGCGAGTAACTCTTCATCAGTAATCTTTACTCCACTACTTAAAAGAAGAGAAACAATTCGATGAACTTCTTCGGTCAATATTACTAAAGCGTATTCGGTCATTGTTTTCTTTTGCATTCTTTTTTGCGTATTCATTGAATTTAAAACGCTGTAATCAATAAAAAAGCTATGATCTAGAAATCCTTTTAAAAGTTCAATGCTATCATTTAAATTTGTATTATTTTGATTATTTTCTTTTTCATCAAGATCATATGCCCTTATAAAATCCCATAACCGAGCTGCAATTCTAAAATTCGGATTTTTTAATGTTATATTCGTTTTTTTAAGCGGTGGTTTAATAGGCTTTACATGTTCTCTTTCTAATTGTTTCATCATAGGACTATGATACCAACTAGAAATGTAATCCTTTATTCTTTTTAAACGTTTTTTAACTTTCTTTATTTCCTCTTCTAGTTTTTTATCAATTTTTTGATTTGGTAAAGATTCAGAGGAAATTGCCACTTCAATGTGGATTTTCTCACCTGCTGCTTTGGTTGTCGCAGCATACTCCATTCTTTTGTTTTCAATTAATTCAAAATGATTTAAAATTTGCTCTTTATCTCTTATAAATCTTGCCATATCATCAATAAGGGTATAAAGAAACCTATTTTCATAGATATTAAATGTTTCTTCATTACGAACTTCTAAGATTTTTTTTGGTTCTACTGATTGATCATCTTTAATTTTATTTATATAGTGAGTGTTTTTTGCAAGATTTTTCACACTATCCACATTAACTCGTTTTGCTCTTTCTACTTTTACTACATTTTTTTCTTGAATTAATGTTAGTTTTGGATTTCTGACAATTATATCTATATAAGGACAAGCAAATTCCATTTCATCAACCCAGTCAAAAACAAGGAGATCGCTTTGAAATAAAGAACGATAATCCATTTCAGAGTCTACGTTTTTTAAAAAATCGTCACGAGTATCTTTAATTTCTTTATTTACTTTTAATGAACGTCCCATGTTTTTCACCCCTCACTAAATACTCTTTTTCAAATTTTCTAGATAAGAAATACATTCAACCATTACACCTTTACCATACTTTTTATTTAGGTAAGAAATGAATGGGTCAATTTCATCACGAATAAATGCGACACTTAATTGGTCAAATTTTCTTAATATTTTCTTAGCAATAAAGTAATCAATTGCTGCAACTTCTGTTCCACCACATGCTACATAAACGGCAACAAATGTATTTAATTGTTTCATAATACGATTACCAAATGCAATTCTAAAATGGTCAATTACATATCTATCCATTTCTTTTACGCCATCTAAACCTTCTTGACTTACTGGATGTTGTTTTAATGCATCTTCAAAAAGTTTATCTAAGTAACTAGCATTAATTTGAATTGCTTCTTGATTACGACATTTGAATGGTTCTACTTTGGTATTGATGTCAAGAGGCATTGCACGGTCGTATACTTTATCGGTTACCATAAATGTTGAGTCATCGTTGTTGATTGTTCCGATATACCAGATATTTCCAGGAATTTTGATTCGACCATTTACAATTTTCTTTGGGTCATTTGGCCATGAACTAGGTACTAAATCAATAATCCACTCTTCACGATTTGGCATTTCAAGAGTAGATAAGAAATCAGCAAAATAATATTCTACACGCGCTAAGTTCATTTCATCCAAAATGATTGTATGAACATCATCATCGAAAGTTGCACGATATATTTCGCCTAAAGCTTTTGTTTCATTAAATTTCTTTGTAAATTCATTAAAGTATCCTAAAAAGTCGGATTTATCACGCCATGATGGTTCAACAGCTGCAACGCATGAATCATTGCTTACAAATTTTCCCCAAGCATACGCTAAAGATGTTTTACCAGTACCAGAAATACCTTGTAGGATAATTAATTTACCACAGGCGAGTCCAGCAAAGAAAGGTCTTAATATCGTTTCATCATAATACAATTTTAATTGACTTGCAGCAAAGCACTTAAAGTCATCTGTTAATCCAGCTAATGTAAAACCATTTTCATAGGTTTTCATATGGAAGTTTTGCATTTCACGGTCAATACCCACAAGTTTTGGAAAACGAATACTTGGATCTCCAGATTCTTCTGGTTCTTCTCCTTCTTTCGCTTCTTCACCTGCCTGTTCTTCCTCATTAGGATTTAATCCTAATTGTGAAACTTTCATTGCCATTAATTCATCTTTTTCTTTCATTAGCTTTCTTACTTGTTCATTTAACGAACCAATTTCTTCTAATAATTCTTCTTTGTTTAAATCATTTTTTGCTTTTCTTATAAATCTTTTAACAATAAAGAACACCAATAATCCTATTAAAGCAAGAACTGCTAATAAAAATATTACAGCTACAACAACCATTAGCCATTCTGCTCCATTAAATTGTCCTTTATAACTATCAATAACTTTTGTATATTCTCCAACGTTGAACATTTTGATAATTCCATCAAACAAACCTCGGAAAATCATTAAAAATCCGTCAAAGAAAACAGATATGAATTCATAAAAGAATCGTAAAAAGGTGTTCATTATTCTTCTCCTTTCTTAGCAATTTTCGTTGCGATGTCATCAAATAAGCAGTTATCTTTTAAATCTTTTGGAAGAGTTTTCAAAATTTTGCTTGTTTCTTTCTTTTCATTAATAATGATTTTGTCCATTAAATAAATAAATTTTAGATCTTTTTCTTTAAGTACATCTTTTTTATCAAAATAAATTACAAATTGAAATCCTTCTTTTATCAAGTTTTTTATAATTGTCTTATTTCCATCAATTTCATCATATTTTACTAAAATACGTATAGCATATTTAGCATATTCATCATTTAATAAATCAAATAATTGATTTAATTTAACTTCTTTTTCATATAAACTTTCTGGAATGTATAAAAGATATTTTTTAGAAAAATCGCTTTCTAGCATATCATTTACAATTTCCATTAAAAGCATATTTGCTAGAACAAAAACTTTATCTTCAGCAACAATTCCTTCTTGGTATGTTTTATCTACAATGTAATCACTATAAATTTTACTAAAATTAATGTTATGATCAAGATCTACCCCATACATTTTTTCATCTTTTACTTTTATATATTTTATTTTAAATGTGTTGGTGGCTAGTTTATCAAATAAATATTTACGAGTATTTTCATAGGCTTTTTGGGTTTTTACAATTTCATTTGCTGCCTTAGTTGCTTCAGCTTCACTTAAATACTCTTTTTTGAAAGTTTGATAAATTTTCTTTTTAAAATTTTCTTTTCTAGTTCGCATGTCTGTTGAAGAATTTTTTTCAAGATATGGCAGAAGCATAAATATTTTAGTAAATTTTTCTACCTTTTCATTAAACTTACTATCTTTTCCTTGATAAGACTTTTTTAAGTATTCTCCTGTTTGTTCCATTAATTTTTCGATTTTGCTAACCATATTTTTGCTATCATAAGCCACATTCACATTTCCACAGAAATTATAATATTTTCCATCGATATAAATTTTCAAAAAGTATTCTTTTATACTTGGTTCATTCGTTTTGTAATCTTGATGTAAATTTAATTCTTTAATAATTTCTTCTAATTCTTCATTTTTTAAAAGCATAATTTTTTCAACAATATTTTTACATTTTTTTCTTTTTTTGTTTAATAATTCTAATTTACTTTTAATTTCTTCTTCTAGATCTTGGTTGTCTTCGTCTTCCTCTTCGATTTCTTCTTTGATCGGTAATTCAAAATCTTCTTCTTCATCTTCTAATTCAACAGTTGTTTTGTAATCAGATTCTACATCATCTTTATCAACAGAAACCATCCTAAAGAAAATTGTTTTATCTAAATCTTCTGGAGAACTGTTTTCCAATATTTCTTTGGCATCTTTGGCAAGAAGTGGCTCTTCTTCAGCTTCAGGCTCTTTATTTTGTACTTCTTTGATGGATATGTCTTCAGCGACTTCATTTTTCAAAATAATAGGTTCTTTATTCGTTTGAGCTACAGAGACATTTTTTTCTTCTTTATTTGCCTCACCATTTGATTCTAATTTTTCTTTAATTTTGTTAACAATTTTTAATAAAAATTCTTTCACTTTCATATTCTTACCTCTTCTAAACATTGAACTTATTAAATATAGAGTAATAATTAACGCAATTAAAACGAATGGATTAAAAAGTACTCTTCTAATTATTCCAAATCCTGGAAGTATTTTTACTACTTTGCCAACTATTTGTCCTTTTGTAATCGGCTCATCTTTAACATTATTTGCGTCACCCTGAGTGACATAAGTTTCATTGTACGCTTCAATTACACGGTGAGTAATGAATTCTTCTCCTTGCTTATAAGTTACAATGTCGTTTAATTTAATATCTGAATCACTTTTAACAATAATCATATCTCCCGGATTTATTGCATCTTTCATACTTCCTGTTTGAACTTCAAACATGGAATATCCAAAAAAGCTGGAATAATCATTTCCTAAAATATTGATCTGAATATTGTTATAAATAGAAATTAATAAAAATACCCCGAAAAGAAAAATCAATATATTTAAAAAAATGTTTATGAGCTTTTCTAGAAGTTGTTTTTTCTTACTAGTCACACCATCACATCCATTTTTACCACTCTACTCTATATGAAATTTTAACATATTCGACTT
>CALVXT010000087.1 GCA_944371545.1 uncultured Bacilli bacterium
TTACTGTTAGTTGTTGTGGTTTTTTCTTTAGATAACTATCTTTATGTAATTCAACGTAAGGAAAGATTAAGCAAATTAGATAATTATGATAATTTTACAATGACTGCTCATTTTGAGAATCGTTGTCAAGATCGTGAAATTATGGAAGTTGATGAGAAAAAAATTGTTTTTTCTTGTATTGATCAAATTTATATTCATTATGGCTCTGTAAGTTTGTTTTTAGAGGATGCACTTAATAATGAGTATATCACAATAGATAGTTTATTAAGTCATACTATTAAACGCTCGAATAAAGAGGAAGAGGATACAGATCTTTATTATTATCAGAATACGCGGGAGAATATAAGTTTTGAGATTTTAATTGATGAAGTGTCAATTGTTTTCAGACCAGTTCAATCTTCTTAATTGTTTTATGAACATTACGAGCATTTAAAGAAACCACAAAAAAGATATTTAAAATTTCACTGAATACTAGTGCGTAGAGCCCAATTTTAAAACAACATAAGATTGCCATGGTAGACAACTTTAAAATACTTCCATAAAGCGTGATTTGCATTGCTTTTTTTGATTCATCTAAAGCTTGTAAGGTGCTTGATAATGGCGCTTCTAGATAGAATAGTACAAAGAATGGCGCTAAAGCAAAAATATATTCACTTCCTCTAGTTGTATTGTAAATGATATTTAATAATGGATCTCGAAAGAAAAATAGAAACATGGAACAAAAAAAGCCAATGATAAATGAATAACTTAAAGCCTGTTTTATGCGACGTTTAATCATTAAAATGTTTTTTTGGCTATGATATTTGCTAATTTCAGGAATTAATATTTGACATATCGCAGCAACGAGAAAAGAAGGAATTGTCAAAAGTCCAATAGCGTAAGCATTATAAGAAGCATATTCTTCTAAAATATAGGAGTTGGAATAGCCAAAAAAAAGAAGAAGATTTGTTAAAATGATTGGCTCAAGAAAAAATGCTATATTGCCAATTAAGCGACTTGAAACAGAAGGAACACTGATTTTTAATACTCTTTTAATAATTTTTTGATCTGGATGAATATCTTCTTTGTGAAGAGATTTTTTTTTGGGCAAGAAACACCAAAAAGTGAAAATGCTTACAATTTCAGTTATAATATTAAACAAAATATAGCTAATTACTCCAAGTAAAATACTTTTTTTAACTAATAGGGGTAGCCCAAATAAAAGAAAAAGAATTCTTACGGTTTGTTCAAAGATATTAGATATGGTATTCGGGGCTACTTGAAGTTTTCCTAAAAAATATCCTTTTAATATAGAGGTGATACTAATAAAAGGAAGAGTAAAGGCCATCGCATATAAAAGTGGTGTAACCGTTGGCTGTTTTAGTAAATTATTCGCAATGAAAGGTGCGGTTACTAATACAAATAAAATTAAAAATAGATTAAATAAGAGAATAAAAAAGAATGTAGAGAAGACGATTTTTTTACTTCGAATTCTATTTTCACTTACTAATTTAGATATGCTTATCGGAAGAGCGAATTGAGCTAAAGTGATAAATAAGCCAAATGTTGGAGTTACTATAGTATAAAGATTAATTCCTTCTTCTCCGATGGTTCTTGTGTATAAAACTCGAATGACAAAACTGAGTATTTTAGTAATAAAACCACCGATTAAAAGAATCATAATTGATGTCTTAAAAGTGTCTTTTTTCAATATTCATCTTTCCTATTCTTTTACTATGAGCTATAATATATATTATGTATTTAGGAAAAATTATAGAAGTTAGGAGTAAAGTCATGGATGCGTTTACAAGCTTAGAAGAATTATACAATCGTTTATTACCAGCATTGAAAAATAAAAGAAGAGAAATGAAAAGAGAAAAAATGATTCAAATAAATGAATTAGATATTTGGCAGTATTTTTGTCAGAATATTTGGCCTAATAAAACTAATTTGACTTTAGGGGAAATGGTAGATGATATATTAAACACAGATAACTTTACAATTTATAAAGAAACTAGAAGGGATGGGGTTCATGGAACCAATTAACGTAAATATTCAAAGCAGCATTTGCATACGTGGAAGTAAAGTGATGTATTTTGATCCTTTGGAAGTGGAAGCAAAACATGATGCAGATTATATTTTTATAACTCATCCTCATTTTGATCATTTTTCTTTATTAGCAATTTTGGAAGTAAAAAAAGATAATACGGTTTTTATTACGCCTAAAGATATAGTTGAAGAACTTTTGTCTATTGGAATTCAAGAGGAATATATTATTGTTGTTAAGCCTAATCAAGAATATGTTTTTAAAAATATTGAATTTAAAACAATTCCTGCTTATAACTTGCATAAAAAAAATCATCGTAAAGAAGATGGATGGGTTTCTTATTTAGTAACTTTAGATAAAGTGGTTTATTATATTGCTGGTGACACCGATGTAACTAAAGAAGCTAAAGAAGTGAAATGTGATGTTGCATTTGTTCCTGTTGGTGGAACCTACACCATGGATTGTCTTGAAGCTTCTAATCTTTGCAATATTATCAAGCCAAAACTTGCTGTACCTATTCATTATGGCTATGTAGTTGGCTCTGTGAAGGATGCTGAAATTTTTAAAAAAAGATTGGATAAATCTATTGCTTGTAAAATATTTATAAAGTAGGTGAAAAGAATGACAAAAGAAAAAATGTATGAAGAATTATTGAAAAAATGTGAGAAAATTTACGCTGGAGACGAGATTTTAAACATTAAAAAAGCTTATGAATTTGCTTCAGAAAAACATAAAGGAAGAATTCGGCTTGATAAAACGGATTATATGACACATCCTTTAGGAGTAGCCTTGATTTTGCTTGATTTAGATGTAGACAGTATAACAATTACTGCGGCGTTAATTCATGAAACAATGAATCATGCTGGAGCAACTAAAGAAGAGATTGAAGAAACTTTTGGCAGTGAAGTTGCAAATATTGTAGATGTTATTTCTAAGTTAAATCGTTTAGAATTAACAGATGATTCAGAACATGCTGCTTTAAATTTGCGAAAAATTCTTGTTGGAATGAGTGAAGATGTTCGAGTTTTGTTTTTAAAATTAGCAGATCGTTTACATAATTTGCGAACAGCTGATGCTTTAGATAAAGAGGCTTTAAAGAAAAAAGTTCATGAAACTATGACTGTATTAATTCCAATTGCTCATCGTCTTGGAATGTATAAAATCAAAGGCGAAATGGAGGATTTATGTTTAAAATATAGTAAACCTGATGTGTATCAAGATATCTTGGATAGACTAAATGCTTCTTATGCTGAACTACATGATTCGTTAGACGAAATGGAGTTTGCTATTTCAGAAATGTTAATGGAGCAAAATATTCCGTTCAAAATAAAAAGCCGTGTTAAAAGTGTTTATAGTATATATAATAAATTAAATAACGGAAAAAAATGGGAAAACATTTATGATATTTTGGCTTTAAGAGTAATTGTTGAAAAAGTAAGTGAGTGTTATTTAACTATTGGTCTCATTCACGCTAAATATCGTCCAATTCCAGGGCGCTTTAAAGATTATATTGCTATGCCAAAAGCAAATATGTATCAAAGTTTACATACTGGTGTTTTTGGACCTGATGGTCATCGATATGAAATCCAGGTTCGAACAGAGGAAATGGATGAATTTGCTGAAAAAGGCGTGGCTTCTCACTTTGCTTACAAGGAAAAGCATTATATGCAAAATGTGATGGAACAACGATTAGAAAGTTTACGAAATTTAATTGAATCTAGTGACTCTTTAAGTGATATTGAATTTGCCAATAATATTGAGCAGGAATTTGTTAACGAAAGTATTTATGTCTTTACTCCAAAAGGAGATGTTTTAGAACTTCCTAAGGGTGCGACGCCTCTTGATTTTGCTTACAGAATTCATTCAGATGTGGGAGATAAGACGGTACAGGCTATTGTTAATGATACAAGCGTTCCTTTAAATTATGAACTTCAAAATAATGATATTGTTAAAATTCGAACAAGTTCTACTGGAACTCCAAGTAAAGAATGGTTAAATTTTGTAAAGACTTCCCATGCAAAAAATAAAATTAAATCTTATTTTAGTAAGCAAGATAAGGAAAATTATACTGAAAAAGGAAAAAATATTTTAACAAGTGAAATTCGAAAACGAAAGTTATCTATTGATCAGGTATTATCTATGGATAATGTCAAAAAAATCTGTGAAGATTTAAAATTAGAAACTTTAGAAGATATTTATTTTTCAATTGGAACATTACGTTATACAGCTTCTTATATTATTAATCTTACAACAGAAGATAAGAAAAATGTTGAAGATATTTTGCTTGAAAAAGTAATGAGTTCTAATAGTCGTACAAAGCCAAAAGCGTCTAAAGGAGAGATTTTGGTAGATAATCAAGAAGGAATTTTAGTGAATCTTGCTAAGTGTTGTCATCCGGTTTTTGGAGATGAAATAGTGGGATATATCACCAAAGGTGAAGGAGTTACTGTTCATAAAAAGAATTGTGTAAATGTTCGAGATAAGGAAGAACGTTTTATTAAGGTAGAGTGGAATAATGATATTACTTCTAATTTTGAAACGTATGTTGTTATTACTACAAATTCAGGTAAGAATTATTTATTAGACATTATTAGTAAAGCTACAACAAAAAAGGTTTATGTTGATGGTGTAAAAACTAAAAGTGATAATTTGGATACAATTTATACAATTACTGTAAAAGTAACAAATAAAGAGCAATTAGAAGATTTTATGAACAGTTTATATGCATATAAATTTGTAAAAAGGGTGGAAAGAAAATGAAATTTGAGTCGGAAGTTAGAATATTAGAAATTCATGAAGAAGAATGGGTGAAAAAATTACAAGAAATGGGAGCTGTTTTAGAAGGTGAATGGTTGCAAAAAAGAAAGGTGTATGATTTTCATCCTAAGATTGATAATAAATGGATTCGTTTAAGAACAAATGGTCAAATTACAACTTTAGCAATTAAAGAAGTGGTTGATTTTGATAGTATCGATGGTACTCGAGAGCTAGAAATAGAAGTGTCAAATTTTGATGATTGTGCTCAAATATTAGATGAATTAGGCTATCATTATAAAAGTTATCAGGAGAATAAACGCATTCGCTATCGA
This sequence comes from uncultured Bacilli bacterium, assembly GCA_944371545.1. GTDB lineage: Bacteria > Bacillota_I > Bacilli_A > RF39 > UBA660 > Ventrenecus. Next base: position 5,116 of record CALVXT010000087.1, read on the forward strand.
ATAAATGAGATTGAAATTGATTTAGATACATGGCCTTTACTCCCAACGTATGCGGAAATAGAAGGGCCTTCAAAAGAAAGTGTAGAACAATTTTTAAAAAATTTTACTTTTGATAAAGGTAAAATTACTACACTAGATGTTGATAGTATTTATCGAACTATTTATCAGATTGATCCGGATTTTAAAGTATTAACTTTTGAGGAGCAAATAAGATGAGAGTTGTGGTACAAAGATGCGAAAATGCTTTTGTAACTGTCGATGATAAAATGATAGGTAAAATTTCTAAAGGCCTTTGCTTGCTTGTTGGATTTACATATGAAGATGATGAAGAAATAATTAAGAAAATGATTCAAAAAATTCTTAAATTGCGCATATTTCCGGATGATAATGGTGTGATGAATAAAAGTGTAATGGATAGTAATGGTAGTATTTTATCTGTAAGTCAATTTACACTTTATGCTGATACTTCAAAGGGGAATCGTCCGAGTTACATGAAAGCTTTAAATGGTAAAGAAGCTAGTATATTGTATGAAAAATTTAATAAAGAACTAAGTAAATATATAAAAGTAGAAACGGGTATTTTTGGAGCAGATATGCATGTTACATTGACTAATATGGGACCGACAACAATTCTTTTAGAAATATAAAATTTTTTGACAAAAGCACATTGCTAGATAAGAAATAAGTAAGATTGGAAAGTTAAAATAACACTTTCTTTTTTCTTGCGAAATTGTAATTTTTGAATACTTGTTATTTATTATACCATATGGTAAAATGAAGTATAGATATGGAAGTGTGATATGACAAAAGAGATGAACAAACCAAATAAAAAGTTTGCAGAAGGAATGTGTTTTTATAAACTTTTTTGGATTTTTTTGTTTGGCTGTATCTTCGG
>CALVXT010000088.1 GCA_944371545.1 uncultured Bacilli bacterium
ATTAGAGAAATATAGAAAAAAGTCTTATAAATAAAAGAAAAAACAAGTGGTAGTATATAAAACTTTGCACACTACCTTTTTGAAAGTGAGAGGATAGTATGATCATAGGAAGTCATGTTTCTTTTGGAAGTGAACAATTACTTGGAAGTGTTAAAGAAGCACTTTCTTATCAAGCAAGCACATTTATGTTTTATACCGGTGCACCTCAAAATACGATGCGTAAGAAAATTGATAGACATCTAACAGAAGAAGCCAAAAAAATTATGAAAGAAAATGGCATAGACATTAAAAATGTTATTTGTCATGCCCCATATATTATAAATTTAGCAAATAAAAAAGATTTAGAAAAATGGCAATTCAGTATAAATTTTTTAAAACAAGAATTAGAAAGATGCGATGAATTAGGTATTTCCTATCTTGTTTTGCATCCTGGAAGTGCCGTAGGTTATCCTATAAATGAAGCATTACAAAATATTGTTGATGCATTAAACATTGTATTAGAAACCGATTTTTCTTGTTTGATTTTATTAGAAACGATGGCTGGAAAAGGAACAGAATGTGGTAAAAATTTAGATGAAATAGCCTATTTAATTCAAAATACACATAAATCTATTGGTGTATGTCTAGATACTTGTCACCTAAATGATGCAGGGTATGAAATGAAAGAATTTTCTGAATTTTTAGATCTGTTTGATCAAAAAATTGGCATTGAAAAAATTAAATGTGTTCATGTAAACGATAGTAAAAATCTTCTCGCGTCTCATAAAGATCGCCATGCAAACATTGGCTATGGAACAATTGGATTTGAAAACCTTTTAAATATTTGTTACAACGAAAAATTAAAAGATGTTCCTAAAATTTTAGAAACACCTTATGTTGGCGATTCATGGGAGTCAAAAGAAAAAAAATATCCTCCTTATCGTTTTGAAATCGCTATGTTAAGAGAAAAAAAATTTAACGAAAATTTACTACAATCGATTCAAGAATACTATAACAAATAACCATATTTTTGGTAATAAATAACAATCAGTTTTTGAATCTTTTTAAAATTTTCCTCTGAAAATTGTTCTTTATATCTTTCTAAATGTAAAAGATTGGGATTGCGAAAAACCATTTCCCAATTTTTTTTGACAAAAGTATAAGTAAATTGTAGTTCACTTTCAGACAAAAAAACATTATTTTTTTTAGCAAAATCATCAACTTGTTCAATGGATAAATTTTCCATATACCGCTTTACTAAATTATACATTAAAAAATCACCTAGTATATAGTATGTTTTTTCTACTTTTTTAAATACTAATACTAGGTGATTTTTATGAAATTAAAACTTTTTTTACTCTTTTTATTTTTAAGTTTTGGTGGAGTAATCTATACAATTAATCATACAAATCATACATATTATAGTCAGTTATTAGAAGAAAAAACGGAAAAAGTTGTTTATGGTTCTTCTGCACCAAGAGGGCGTATCTTAGATCAAAATGGAAATGTTTTAGTGGATAACGTTGGTATAATTGAAATTGCATATCATAAACCTGTCAATAGTACAATTAAAAGTGAGATAGAAATCGCGACTTTACTTGAACCTTTTGTAAAAGAATATAATTTAACTTTAACAAACTTAAAAAATTATTATCTAGCTATACATAATAATGGAAAAGATTTAATTACAGAAGAAGAATGGAAGTTGTGGGAAGAAAGAAAACTTAGTAATGAGGATATTTCTGATTTAAAATGGAATCGTATTACAGAAGAAATGTTAGTTTTTGAAGAAAAAGAAAAAAGAATCATTTATCTTTTTTCCTTAATGAATGATGGATATTCTTATGAAGATAAAATTTTACTTTCTGATGTTACAGAAGAAGAACTAGCTAAAATTATGGCTTTAAATATTTCTTCTATTAAATCAGTTATTTCTTCTAAAAGAGTTTATCCGTATGGAGAAACATTAAAAAGTATTTTAGGAACCATCGGAAACATTCCTAAAGAAAATGTAACAGACTTTTTAAATAATGGATATAGCTTAGATGATGTTGTAGGTACAAGCGGAATAGAAGAAGAGTATGAGAGTATTTTAAAAGGAAAAAAGGCTAAGTATTATATAAATTCAGATAATACTTTAACACTTTTAGAAGAAGCAAAAATAGGAACAGATGTAGTTTTAAATATTGATATAAATATTCAACTAGAATTGGAGCGCATTTTAAAAGAAGAAATGATTTTAGCTAGCAAGAAAAGTACGAGCAAATTTTTTAAAGAAGCATATGCAATGGTTGGTAATCCAAAAACTGGAGGTGTTTTAGCACTTGCAGGCCTTAAATTAAAAGATGATGGAGAATTTCAAGATATAACGATTACAGCATTTACTTCCTCTTATGCAATGGGAAGTGTAGTGAAGGGAGCGAGTAATACAGTAGGGTATTTAACTGGAGCAATTGAAGTAGGCAAAAAAGTTTTGGATAGTTGTGTAAAATTATATAGTCAACCTTCCAAGTGTTCTTATCAAAAACTTGGATATGTTGATGATATTACAGCTTTAAAAACTTCTTCAAATTATTACCAATTTTTAACGGCAATTAAATCGACAGGCCAAGCTTATAAATATAATATGAATTTTCAAGTTACGGAAGATAACTTTAAAAAATATCGTGATGTTTTTGCTTCTTATGGATTAGGAGTGAAAACTGAAATAGATTTTCCAACTGAAGATACAGGAATGAGGGGAAGTAAAGTAGCAGGGGATCTACTTTTAAACTTTGCAATAGGACAATATGATACATATACTCCAATTAGTCTTTTACAATATATTAATACAATTTCAAGTTATGGAAATCGTTATGCCTTACGATTAAAGAAAGAAGAATACAATACATTTTTAAATCAAGTTGGTTTAGAAAGTAATTATTATGATCGAATTATTGAAGGAATGTATCAAGTATTTCATGGTGGAACAGCTTCTAGTTATGTAAATAAAAAATTAAATGCAGTAGGAAAGACCGGAACAGCAGAGACATTTTATGACAGTAATCAAGATGGTGTGGTAGATACTGAAGTAATCACATCGACATTAGCTTACTATTTTCCAAGGGAAGAACCAAAGTATTCAGTTGCTATAGTCGCACCTTTTTTAACAAACAGTACAAGTTATCGTTATCCATTTACTAAAACAGTAAGCTTAAAAATTAGCTCTTATTTACAAAATTTGAATTTATAAAAAGCATGTATGTACTTTAATATTAAAAAAGAAAATGAATGGACTGATTATCAATTTAAGAAAATTTATTATAAATTAAATTTAAACGGAAATACAGTTAGCTTTCTTTCTAATGATGCTCGAAATCAATTTATTAAAAGTTTATCTACTTTAGAAAGTTCCAATAAAAAAAGAAGTTTTGAGAAAAGTAAGGCTATATTTTTAAATCTGTCATGTAAACAATATAGTGAAGTAGGTAATTATTTTGAAGGTCTTGCAAAAGTTGAATTCCAATATAAATGGGGTTTTATTGATCAAGAGGGCAAAGAGATTGTTCCTTGCAGATATGATGATGTTTATAGATTTCAAGAAAGTATGGCAGCAGTACGCCTAAATAATAAATGGGGTTTTATAGATAAAGAAGGTAAAGAGATTGTTCCTTGTCAATATGATAATGTTTATAGCTTTCAAAAAGGTATGGCAGCAGTATGTCTAGATAATAAATGGGGCTTTATCAATAAAGAAGGTAAAGAAATTGTTCCTTATAGATATAATAAAGTTTGTAGCTTTCAAAAAGGTATGGCAGCAGTATGTCTAGATAATAAATGGGGTTTTATAGATAAAGAAGGTAAAGAGATTGTTCCTTACAGATATGATAATGTTTATAGCTTTCAAGAAGGCAAGGTAAAAGTATGTCTAGATAATAAATGGGGAGTCATTAATGAGTCAGGAAAAGAAATAATTCCATGTATATATGATAAAATCTGTATTTTTGATAACGTTATTATTGCTAATGATCAGGATAAGGTGATTTTATTAACCAAAGAAGGAACTCCATTGACTCAAACTTTTATAATTGAAAGTTTAGAAGATTTAAAAAAATTGCCTTTAAATGTCTCAATTCTTAGTATGAAAGAAAAAGTTGGTTTGAAATATGATCAGGATAACGTTTGGTTTGATACTTTAGAAGAACAAGAAAATTTTATTCAAGAAGTAAGTGTGGATTCCGATTTTTCTTTAAAAAAAACAATTTCTTTATAACTTGTCTTTCTTAGAAACAGGAAAAATTTAATCTGTTTTTCTTTTGGAAAAGAATAGTATTTTTAATAAAAATATGATACTCTAATAGTAGGTGAAGTTTATGAAAAAAGAAAGTTTTTTATGGAATATTTATTTGAGTGGAGGTATTATCCTTTTAGGAAGTTGTTTCTTACTTTTTCCCTTATTCCATATAACAGACATTACATTAGTATTTCGTATATTTTTAAGTGTTTTTACTCTTATTTCTCTTATAGGTTTTGGAGCTCAATATAAAAATAAAGAATATTCATCCTTTTTAATTTTTTTAGTAAGTATTGTTCTATTAATTCTTAGTTTTCCAGTTTCTTTAACGGAACAGCCCAAAATTTTAGCGTTGTCTTTATTAATTTGGATTTTATTTGTATCTTTAGCTAAAGTAAAAAGAGCAGATTTCTTTCATGATCGAAAAAGTAAAATTTGGTGTTTAGAAATTTCTTTATTATTTCTATTCTTCTTAAATGGAATATTTACTTGTATAAATTTTGCTTTTTCTGAAACAACAACTGTTTTAAATTTTGGTTACTTTACATTTTTATATGGTGTGTTAGAAATTCAAGAATATTTGCTCATTTATTTTACGAAAGGAAAATTAAAATGAGAGTAGTAGAGGATTTTAAAGAATATCAAATTTTAGATATGGCTGATGGCCAAAAATTAGAAAAATGGCAAAATGTACTTTTAATACGACCCGATCCTCAAATTATCTGGCCAACTCCAATGTTTCGAGAACAATGGGATAAAGCAGATGCAATTTATCGCCGAAGTAGTAGTGGCGGTGGGAATTGGGAAATAAAGAAAGATATTCCAACTCCCTTTTATGTCCATTATCGTGATTTAACTTTTTGTTTAAAACTTATGGGATTTAAACATACTGGATTATTTCCTGAACAAGCTACAAATTGGAATTTAATACGTGATGTAATTACAAAAGAAAAACGACCAATAAAAGTTTTAAATCTATTCGCGTATACGGGAGCTGCTTCAGTAGCCTCTTTAGCATCAGGAGCTAGTGTGGTTCATGTTGATTCTTCAAGAGGAATGGTTGATTGGGCTAAAGAAAATGTCAAAGTAAATCATTTAGAAGAAAAATCAATTCGTTTTATTGTTGATGATTGCTTAAAATTTGTTAAAAGAGAAATTAGAAGAGGAAATAAATATGACATCATCCTAATGGATCCGCCAAGTTTTGGACGGGGAAGTAAAAAAGAAGTTTGGACAATAGAGGAAAACCTTTATGAACTTGTTCAATTATGTACAGAACTTATGAGTGAAAAATTTGTTTTATTTTTAATAAATTCTTACAGTACTGGTTTATCTAAAACAGTTTTAGAAAATATCTTGTACTTAACAGTAAACAAAAAGAAAAAAGGTGTAATTAGTAGTGATGAAATTGGTATAAAAATGCAAAACTCTTCACTTATTTTACCTTGTGGAGTGACGGCTATTTGGCAAGAAAAATAGTCTAAATCTAAATTTATTAAAAAAAGAAATTTCTATTAATTTTAAAAATTTGTAATATATAAAGAACCAATTTATTGAATTTGAAGAAACAAATTTGAAAAATTGGCTCTTTTTTAGAATAAAATCTCTGAAATCTGTAGTTTGACCTTCCTTTTCCCTTTTGATATAAATGGGACGAGAGGAGGTGAATAATTTATTGAATACAAAAGTAAAAGAAATCAATATGTT